>JAOPWA010000090.1 GCA_025965915.1 Dactylosporangium sp.
TCGGCACCCGCCCGGAGATCATCCGGCTGTCCCGGGTGATCAGCCGGCTGGACCGCACGGTCGACCACGCCCTCGTGCACACCGGCCAGAACTGGGACCACCGCCTAAGCGAGATCTTCTTCACCGAGCTGGAGCTGCGACCACCGGACCGTTTGCTCAACGTCGACACGTCGTCGCTGGCCCATGTGCTGGGCGGCGTGCTCACCGGTATCGAGAAGGCGATCGTCGACGTACGACCCGACGCGATGCTCGTCCTCGGCGACACGAACAGTTGTATCGCCGCCCTGATGGCGCGGCGGATGCGGGTGCCCGTCTACCACATGGAGGCCGGCAACCGCTGCTTCGACCTAAACGTGCCGGAGGAGACCAACCGGCGGCTCGTCGACCACGTGTCGGACTTCAACCTCGTGTACACCGAGCACGCCCGCCGCAACCTGCTGGGCGAAGGGCTGCATCCACGCCGGATCCTGCACACCGGTTCGCCGATGCGGGAGGTCATCGAGCACTACCGGCAGCGGATCGACGTCTCTCCCGTACTCGATCGACTGGAACTCCGACCGCGCGAGTACTTCCTGGTCAGCGCGCACCGCGAGGAGAACGTCGACGACCGGGGGCGCCTCATCCGGCTGTTGGACTGTCTGCGCGCCGTACGGGACGCTTGGGGACTGCCGGTGCTGCTGTCCACCCATCCCCGTACCCGCAAACGACTGGAACACCTCGCCCCCGACCCCGCGACGTTGGAGGGCATCGCCTTCCACGAGCCCTTCGGGCTGCTCGACTACGTACGCCTGCAGACGCAGGCGCGCTGCACCTTGTCGGACAGCGGCACGATCAGCGAAGAGTCCGCGATCCTCGGCTTTCCCGCCGTGACCCTGCGCGACTCCATCGAGCGGCCGGAGGCGCTCGACACCGGTTCGATGGTGATGACGGGGTTGGATCCGACGGGGCTGGTGGAGGCGATCACCGTAGCGGTCGAGCAGGCGAGTGGTGAAGGCGTGCCATGTCCGGCCGACTACCGCGTCACCGACACCTCGCGGCGCGTGGTGAACTTCATCCTCTCGACGGTGCGCCGTCACCACGAGTGGGCCGGCTTGCGAACGAGGGGGGTCAACCACGAGCGGTAGCGTCCGGGTATCCCGGCTGTCCACCATCGGGGTATGCCGGGACGGTGAAACCGCAGCGGTAAAGACCCCACATCCGGTCGCAAAACCGACAGGTCCGTCCTTGGTGGAGTCTGAGGTGCGGGTTGCAGTTGCTCTGGTTAATCTCAACAGATGCAACCCAAGCTACGTTCGGCGCTGCGGGTGGCTGCCGGTGCCGTCACGTCCGCAGGATCTCAAAATTTCCTTGGCGCGCAATGGGTCTCGGCTGTGCCTAGACTCGTGCCGCCAGCCATCAGGGAGCAGACAGCTCTGCTGCTGCTGTCGATATCACCCCACTATTTCTACGGGGGCGACCGAATGGCGGAAGCCGAACGTGCCCGGACGACGCGGGAAGTCCTCGTGCGGGATCTCCTCGACCCTTTTCTCGATCGCGACACCGTCGCACTGGACTTCGGCTGCGGGCCCGGCTACATGGCCGCGGCCGTCGCGCGGCTGGTGCGTGAGGTCGAAGCCGTCGACGTCTCTCCCGGCGTCCTAGCGTGCGCGAGGGTACTGAACGGCGCCCCGAACATCAGCTACGAGACGCCGGACCAGGCCGGACGCCGCAACACACCCGTCGACGTCGTGTACTCATTCGCCGTCGTACAACACCTCACGGACACGGCCTTCGGTGCCGCCCTCGCGCTCATCCGCCGGCGCCTGCGTCCCGGTGGGACGCTGATTCTTCACTTCGCCGCGCCTGTCGACGGATGGCGCAGCGAGGCGCAGTGGCGGGCGGACTCGTCGGTGTCCGGGCGGGCGAAGCTGCGGTTCGGACTCAACTGCTTCGGTCGAAGCGCGGCGGCCATGGAGTCGATGGTGGTCCGAGCGGGCTTCGCTCACGTGCGTATCGAGCCGCTCACCGGAAGGACCAGCGCCGACGACGACATCGCCCGGCAACATTGGCTGCTGGCATCGGACTGAGGGACGACGGTTCGGGCGCGGACGGGGTGCGGGTACCGCGTCGTGCGGTGGACGGTAGCTGGTCCCGCCCGCGGTTCGTCGGCGCGCGGAAGAGGCTGATGTTCCATACTCCGTGCCCGCTGCCGCGCCGAGATCCGGCCTGAGCTCAATTACGCCGACGCTGGTTTGAGGCGAATAGTCACGGGTATCTGGCTCGGCGCTCCACCATGGAGCCCCAAGTCTCGATGCTGTGTCGCCGTAGCCCGCCCATCCGCTTGCGGCCGCGACGGAGAGGAAAGCCATCATGACGTCCGCGATGCGCGGCCGCCGGTTCATGGTCGCAGGAGGCACAGGTTCATGGGGACGGACCAGGGTCGGGAACGTGCACCATGCGACGTTCACGCGACGACCAGGTCGACGTCCGGATGCCGACGCCGACGACGGGCGCGGTTCGTTCCGGGTACTGGCGACATGCGGCGTATTCGAACCGGGGTTCCGCGGCGGTGGCCCGGTACGTTCCGTCGCCAACATCGTCGACACCGCACCTCAGCACATCGATATCACGCTCGTCACCGGCGACCACGACCTCGGGTGTCGCGCCCCGTACCCAGGGCTGTCCGGCCGCTGGGTCAACCGCAACCGGGCGCGGGTGTTCTATCTGGGTACCGGCAGGTTGACCCAGTGGTGGAGGCTCTGGCGGGACCTCCGCGACACCCGGTTCGACCTGTTGTATGTCAACAGCCTCTGGTCGCCGGTCTTCACAGTGATCCCCGTCCTCGCCGCGCGGCTCGGCTTGATCCGCGTGGGCTCCGTCCTCCTCGCGCCTCGCGGCGAGTTGTCCCCGGGGGCGCTGTCGCTGAAGTCGCGCAAGAAGCGGCTGTTCCTGACGTGGTGGGGTCGGCTGCTCAAGGACATGGACGTCGTCTGGCACGCATCCAGCGACAAGGAGGACGCTCAGATCAGGGCCGTCTGTCGCTGGGCGAGCGTGGCGGTCAACCAGGATCAGGTGGCCCTGTCCCGGGAACCTCTGCCGACGCCCTCGGCGCATGCCGGACCACCACGCTTGGTCTTCATCGGCCGGGTGTCTCCCATGAAGAACGTGGACCTGGTCCTGCACGCCCTGCGTGACGTGTCCGGCGCGGTTGAGTTCGACATCTACGGCCCGCTGGAGGACGCCGCGTACTGGTCATGCTGCAGGGTGCTCATCGCCCGACTTCCGGCAGCGGTAAAGGTCCGCTACCGGGGAGAACTGGCGCCGGGAGACGTCTGCCGGACCTTCTCGGCATATGACGCGTTCGTACTCCCCACCAAGGGAGAGAACTTCGGGCATGCGATAGCGGAGAGCCTGTCGGCCTCCTGTCCGGTGGTCTGCTCCGATCAGACGCCGTGGACCGCGGTCCTCGAATCGGGGGGCGGAAGCGTCGTGCGGGAGCTCACCGCACAGGCCCTCGCGGAGGACCTGCGACGCATCCTCGCCATGACACCGGATCAGAGGGTGCACGCGAAGCTGCGGGCCAGCGATGCCTACCGGGCCTGGCGCGACCGGGTCACCGGCGGAAACATACTGGACCAGGTCCAGGGCGTCCTCCGGCCGGGCCGCCGATGAGCCGCGGGGATGCCGACCTAGTGGTTCTGGGTACGTCAGGTCACGCGCGTGAGATCATCTCGATTGCGCGGTCGGCCCTCGGCCGTCGGGTACTCGGTTGTACCGGTCCGCAGCGTCCGGTGGACGCGGGCCGGCTGCCCGTGCCCTGGCTGGGCACGGACGACTGGCTGGGCCAGGCGGCGATCGACGCCGAGTACGTGATCGGCATCGGGTCCGGGCGGGTCCGTGCCCGGGTGGATGCGTCGCTCGGTGCGTCGCGGCTGGAAGCCGCCGTTCTGGTGCATCCGGCAGCCGTGGTGGGTCCAGCGGTCGTGTTGGGGCCCGGCACGGTGATATGGCCCGGCGCGATCCTGACCACGGATGTGTCGGTCGGCCGCCACGTTCACGTGAACACCAACGTGGCGGTCGGTCACGACGTAACCCTTGCCGACCACGTCACCCTGCTCCCCGGGTGCACGGTGGGAGGTTCGACCCGAATCGGTCGCACGGCCACGATCGGCGCCGGCGCCTCCGTGATCGACGGGGTCAGTGTCGGCGCGGGCGCGATGGTCGGCGCGGGCGCGGTCGTCGTGCGGGACGTCGCCGAGGGCTTGGTCGTGGCCGGCGTGCCCGCCCGACCACTGCGACCGCCGCTCACCTGATCTCTTCTGGATCCGAAGCACTCGTTGAAGGGCCCACCCATGTCGAAAGTAGCGCTCATCACCGGGATTACCGGGCAGGACGGCAGCTACCTGGCCGAGTTCCTCCTCGCCAAGGGTTACGTCGTTCACGGCGTGCAGCGCCGGTCTTCGAGCTTCAACACCGACCGGATCGAGCGGATCGACGTGCACCCCCGAGATCCTGGCGCTCGCCTCTTCCTGCACTACGGTGACCTCGTCGACACGACGTCCCTCATCGAACTGCTGCGCAGGACCCGACCGGACGAGATCTACAACCTCGGCGCCCAGAGCCATGTCCGGGTGTCCTTCGACATCCCGGTCTACACCGCCGGGGTCACCGGCCTGGGAGCGTTGCGCCTGCTCGAGGCCGTCCGGGCGGCCGGTATCCGATGCCGGTTCTATCAGGCCTCGTCATCGGAGATGTTCGGTGCGACACCGCCACCCCAGCGTGAGGACTCACCGTTCCGTCCGCGCAGCCCCTATGGATGCGCCAAGGTCTTCGCCTACTGGGCCGCGGTCAACTACCGGGAGGCATGGGGCCTGCACGCCGTCAACGGGATCCTGTTCAACCACGAGAGCCCACGGCGCGGCGAGAACTTCGTCACGCGCAAGATCACCCGGGCGGTGGCCCGGATCGAAGCGGGTATCCAGGACAAGCTCTACCTCGGCAACCTGGACGCGGTCCGGGACTGGGGATACGCACCGGAGTACGTCGAGGCGATGTGGCTGGCGCTGCAGCAGGGCAGCCCCGATGACTATGTCGTCGCGACAGGTGATGCTCGGACCGTGCGGGAGTTCGTCGAGGCGGCGTTCGAACAGGTCGGCCTGGACTGGGAGAAGTATGTGGTCACCGACCCGGCGTACTTCCGGCCGTCGGAGGTCGACTCTCTCATCGGGGACGCCAGCAAGGCCAGGCGTGTACTCGGTTGGGCCCCGAAGACGCTGTTTCCCGACCTCGTCCGCATCATGGTCGACGCGGACCGGCAACTGCTCGAGGATGAGCGCATGGGCCGCCTGGTCCGAGTGGACAGGTAGCCCCGTGCTCGCATCGCGCGCCGTCGCGGCCTTCTCCCGGGCCCGCAGCCTCGAACTGGCGACGATGTTCAGCCTGGTCGCGTCGCTGGTGGCCAGCATCATCATCGCGAGAGCGGCCGGCTCGGCCGGTCGCGGCGAGATCGTCGTGCTGACCACGTGGGCGCAACTGCTGGGCTGGGCCGGCGGTCTGTCGATCGACAAGGCCCTCATCACCCGCCGTGGCGGGGATGCGGCGCGGGCGGGCACACCACTCGCGGCCGGGCTCTCCACGCTGCTGTCAGCCGGGTTTCTCACCGCGGTCGGGTCGGTACTGCTCGTCGGGTCGCTGCTCAACAGCCCGATACTTCGGGTGGCCATGCCGGTCGCGGTGCTGGGCACGGTGGCCTTCGACGCGCGCGCCGCGACGCTGCTCGTCCAGAACCGCTGGCAGACGTACGCCGCGTTGCGCTTCGCTCAGCCGGTGCTGTACCTCATGGGGTGTGCCGCCGCGGCGGGATTGGCGATGGTCCGCCCGGCGTTGGCCATCGGCGCCTTCGGCGTCGCTTTGTGCGTGAGTCTCTGGCTACCGGCGTTACTCATCGGTGGGCTGCCACGGTTGGTGTTCCGGCGGCTGCGCGCCGCACAGTCGCGGACGCTGTTCGCCTTCGCCGGCGCATACCACGTGGGAAGTGTTCTGTACTTCATCAACCTGCGGGCCGACGTGATGATGATGCCCCTGCGCTTCAGCAGCGCCGATGTGGGCATCTACGCGGTCGCCGCCGCGACCGGGCAGCTCGTCGTTCTCCTCGGGTCAGCCAACCTGATCCGTGGGCTGGCAGGGGAGAGGCACCCCGCGCGACTGGTCGATCGCGCGGGCCTCAGCATCGCGGTGGTCCTCGCCGGATCGATCGCGGCGGCGGCCGGGTGGATGGTTCCACTGCTGTACGGTCCCACGTTCACCGATGTTCCGCTCCCCGCCCGGCTGCTGTGTGTCAGCGGGGTGCTGCTGTATGTCAGCCAGGGCCTCAACGGACGGCTCGCCGGCAGCGGGCGACCGTGGGCGACGGCACTGGTCAACGGCATCGGCGTACTCACGTTCGTCGTCCTGTTCCCGTGGGCGGACACCGTCGTCGAGATGGCCTGTGCAAACGTCACGTCGACCGCGGCCTCGCTGTTCGCTGCGTGGTGGTTGAGCCGGCACAGCCGGACCCCGACAAGAGAGGAAGTTCCATGCGCATACGAGTCGACAGCTCCTCGATCGTGCCCGGACATTCGGCCGGTATCGAGGCCTTCACGTACGGCCTCCTCGGTGGGTTCGCAGCCGCCGGCGAACACGAACTCGAGGTGACGATCGTTCGCGGGACCCGTGCGGCCTGGCAGCACCGCGTTCCGTACGACGGCGTGAGATGGACCGAGGTGGCGATGCCCGCGATCGCCCACCATGGTCTGGGCGGCCAGCTACGCCGGGCCCTACCCGCGCCGGTGGCGTCCTCCCGCCTGGCGCGCCGGACGCTCACCGCTCTTCGCAGCCATTTCAATCCGGTGGCCACGGATGACTCGACCGTGACGCTGTACCCGTTCCATCAGGTTCCGGCCCGGGCGCACCGGTCGGTGGTCACCCTGCACGACCTCCGGCCGTTTCTCCGCGAGTTCCGGGCACCGGCCTACATGGAGGTCATCCGAAGCAACATCGCGCGCGCCGCTGCCCTGGTGGTCTCCTGGCCGCACCCCTACGAGCAGACGCTGCAGATGTTTCCGGAGGCGCGCGCGAAGACCGCCCTCATCCCGCTGCCCGCGTTCCACGGCCGGCCCGCGCACGCGGAGACCCAAACCGACCCGCGTCTGCTGCTCTATCCGTCGTCCACGGCGGCCCACAAGAACCACCGGACCCTTCTCGACGCGATGTCGCTGCTGCCTGAGTTCCGGCTCGTCTGCCCCGGCCCCCTGGCTGAACCGTACGCTTCGGTCCTGTTGGCGCGGGCGGCCCAGGACGACATGCGGGGCAGGGTGACGTTCCCCGGCTTCGTGCCCACCGACGACCTGGAGCAACTGTTCGCCCGCGCCGCCGCGGTGGTCGTTCCGTCCATGTGGGAGGCGGCCAGCGGAGCGGTATTCGAGGCGTTCAGTTGGGGACTGCCCGTCGCCTGCGCGGACGTCGCTCCGCTGCGGGCGCAGGTCGCGTTCGCGGGCGGCGACGCGTGTTTCTTCGAGCCGACCAACCCCGAGTCGGTCGCGGCCGCCGTGCGCCGGCTGCTCGCCGACCGGGGACGGTACGCCGCCGCCTCCCGACAAGCGGGCCGGCGGCTGTCCACCCGTACCTGGTCGGACACCGCGCGCGACTACGCGGCCGTGTTCGGTTGGGTCGCAGACGGATGTCGTGGGCCCGTCCCGCAAAGTTCGTTCGCCGCTCAGGCAGCGGGCCGTGGGAGGGCGTCATGACCGTTACCCGCCGTTTTCCGGTCGCCCGGCCGTCGCTCACCGAACTGGAGGAGAGGTACGTCCTCGATGCCGTGCGTAGCGGATGGGTATCCTCCCAGGGACCGTACCTGACACGATTCGAGGACCAGTTCGCCGCCCGCTGCGGGGCGCGGGCCGCGGTGGCGACGAGCAACGGCACGGTAGCGCTGCACCTCGCCCTCGCGGCCGCCGGTGTCGTCCCCGGCGACGAGGTGATCGTTCCCGCCTTGACCTACGTGGCGACCGCCAACGCCGTGACCTACTGCGGTGCCCGACCCGTGTTCGTGGACGTCAGCCCCGCCACCTGGTGCATCAACGTCGACGAGGTGCGCAGAGCGGTCGGCCCGCGCACCCGAGCGGTCATCGCCGTGGACCTGTACGGACATCCCAGTGACTACGCGGAGCTTCACGCG
>JAOPWA010000153.1 GCA_025965915.1 Dactylosporangium sp.
CCGGCGGGCGTGATCCGCCAGCCGTATGTGGTGAGCGCCGTGCCGTCCGGGCGCGGGCCGACCGCACCGGACGATACCGCCGCCACCGCAACCGCTGAACCGCTCAGCACGAGGGCGGTGACACCGAAACCAACCCACCATCGTCGAAGGATGCGTGGCATCCAGGCTTCTCCTCTGTGTCAGTGGTACGGGGGAACGGGCGTCACGTTAGGGGCGCCAACTGTCCAGAAACGCAGCACAAAGGGAAGTTCGCGCAAACTATGGGATTTGGGCGGCCGAGATATCCGGTCTTTGACCGACATCGACGACTGCCTAGGCTGTGCCGATGCACCGTGACGTCGATACCGACGCCGATCAATTCCTGGAAATCCTTGCCTGGCCAGCCCGGGATCGCCGCGAGCGCTCCCGCCGAAGCGCTGGCACGAGAATGTCCAGGCTGCACCTGGTCGGGGTGGGGGTGGTGGCGGCCATCGTCGCCGTCACGATCGGCGGCACCGCGTTCACCATCACCAATCCCGCCGATCGGGCGGTCGCGTCAGCCGTCACACGGGAACTTCTCATCGTCACGCAGCCGGGTTCACCCGACGTCGGCGGCTCACCGTCGGCGAGCGCCACTCCGCCGGCCAAACCACGGCCGGTGGCCGGCCTCAACCAGGCCGCGATGGACAACGCCGTCGCCATCGTCGAGGTCGGCAAGCAGCTGAACCTGCCCAGGCGCGCCTACGTAGTGGCGATCATGACTGCTTTGCAGGAGACCGGTCTGCGCAACCTCGCCAACGCGAGCGTGCCGGAGTCGCTGAAGTATCCACACCAGGGGGTGGACCGCAACTTCGACTCGGTCGGCCTGTTCCAGCAACGGCCGAGTCAGGGCTGGGGCACGGCTGCCGAGCTGATGGACCCGCCGACGGCTGCCCGGCTGTTCTACAACCGGTTGTCCAGGGTCTCGGGCTGGCAGACGATGAGCGTCGGTGACGCCGCACAGTCGGTGCAACGCTCCGCCTTTCCGAGGGCGTATGACAAGCAACGGGTACGCGCGGAGCAGATCGTCGCCGCCATCGCCTGATGACCGCCGGTCCAATACACCGACAGCGGCCGGTCCAAGACACCGACAGCGGGGGGACAGACCCAAGCCTGCCCCCCGCTGTCAGATCGCTACCGGCCGAATCGGTCAGTTACGCCGTGCCAGGCCCGCGCGGCTCGGCTCCGCGGGGTGCGACGAGCCTGTCGCCAGCGCAGCGCACCGGCCGCAGCCGCGGCGGCCACCACGCCGGCACCGAAGGAGGCCCACCACGCCGGGTGGCGGCGTACCGAACCGTCGACCCGTTCGACGGCTTGCTGGCCCCCTTCGCGGGTCTGTACGGCGGCGGCGCGCACCGCGTCGCGCGTACGGGTCTTGACGTCGGCCTTCTCCGCGAGCGCCTCGGCCTGGTCGCCCAGGATTTCGCGGGTCTCGGCGATATCGCCGCCCAGGTCCCCGACCAGATTGTCGGTCCCGATTTTGGTGCCATTCTTCGAACTCACTGTCGTCTCCTTCGCTTGGTCGCATCGCGTACGGCACGCAGGTCCGCCTTGACGCTGTCGACCGTCTGCTCCGGCACTATCGACCCGACCCGGCGTACCTGGCCCCGCCCGGCCATCGCCATCACCGTCACCACGGAGAACAACGCGACGGTGACGATGAGCGCCGCCAGCCAGGCAGGCATGACCTGGGCCAGCAACAGAACCAGCGTCACCAACAGCGCCGTCACGCCGTACAGTGCGACGACTGCCACCCCGCCGAACAGGCCCGTGGCGCCGCCGGCGCGTCGCGCCTTGGCCGCCGTCTCCGCCCGGATCAAGCGCAACTCGTCGCGCACCAGCCGGGACACCTGCCCGGATGCCGCGCGGACCAACGCGGTGGTCGAGGTGACGTGTTGTTCAAGGGCGCTATCGGTACCGCCTGGTTGATCGGCGTCGATAGTCTTGTTCATCTTTGTTAGATGCCCATTCCGGGGGTCGGCCAATCACGGGCTGCTTCAGGAATCGACAGAGTCGACGGCTCGGGCCGAGCGGCGGGTAGTAGATCCAGCGCGTCGGCGCGGGTGGCGCCATCCATGCTGCCGAAAACCCGCAGCCGTGATATCAGTCCGCGAGCCCGTAGGGCCTGGCACACGGATGCGGTGGGGGCTGCCAGGCGCAGTTCGATGCCGGCGGCGCTGGACGCCCGATCGCACGCGTCGAGCATTGCCAGCCCGGCTGAGTCGCACGCCTTGACTCCGGCGAGGTCCACGACCAGGACCGACCGGTCGCCGGCAAGTAGCCAGGCCACTTCGGGCTCAACCGTGAGTATCGTCGACGCGCACAGCTCGCCGCTCAGGGCGAGGACCGTGGCGCCGTGCATCTCGTACGTCGACCACCTCAACTCCATTCCCGGCTCCTACCCACCGGCGCAATGCATTGCACCGCGTCGCCGCGCGTCAACCGTTAGTCGCCGCACATCAACCGTTAGTAGTGTGCGTCTCTGACCATTTCTCCGATCCGGGTATCCGGCGTACGGTAGGCGGGCGACATCCGAGTGGAGACGGCGGTAGGCGGCATGGCAGGCGCTTTGATCAGTACCCGCCGTGCGAGTGACGGCAGTCTGCTGGTCGAGGTCCGTGGTGAAATCGATGTCGAGACGTCCAGTCGGTTGCGCGCCACGCTCGTCGACGCAGCGGCCCGCTTCATGCCGACACGCATCGTCGTCGACCTGCTGCATGTGACGTTCATCGACTCCACCGGCATCGGGGCCCTCGCGGCCGGTCACAACGTCGCCGGGCGGATGCGCCTCGGGTTCGTCGTGCGTCACCCCAACGCCTTCGTGGCCTCTCAGCTCCGCCAGACCGGCCTCTACGACACGTTGGTCACCGACCGGTAATTTTCGAGTTCGACGCGCCGACTGACAGATCTGCTGGCAGGCTGGCGGCAGCGTCCCGTCCAGCGCGCCCGTCAACAGGTTCTGGCCAGGCATCGGACGTTCGGATGTGACCATCGGTCATTTGGTGTGGCTATGATGACCGAACTATGGACATCGCCGCCGTTGCCCAAGGGAAGCCGACCCTGCAGATCGGGGTCGAACCGGTCGGGCGTGACGAGGTCACCGTGTCTGTCCGCGGTGAACTCGACTGCGCAACCGCCGACCAACTTCGCGCCGCGATCACCGAGTTACTCAACCGTGGCGGCATCGCCGCCATCGGTCTCGACCTCCGCGGCCTGGAATTTATCGATTCCACCGGAATCGGCACCCTCGTCGTCGCACACCGCATCTGCCACCAGGTAGGCGTCCGGTTACGCCTGACCGCGGTCAACGCCTTCGCCGCGCGCATTCTCGGCGTGGTCGGCGTCGATGCCGCGCTCGGGCTTCCGGTGACTGCCGCTGACGCGGCCGCTCTCATCGGCGCTGAATAGAAGCGAGCGGTAGCCCCTCACCATGCTGCGGTAGCCCCTCACCGTGCTGCGGTAGCCCCTCACCATGCTGGAGCCTGCCGGCCCGGGCCGGCAGGCACGCTCCGCAGTTGTTTGGCAGAGCGGCTGCTCGGGTAACGGTCGACGGTTACCGGAAGTGACGTCACAGGGAGTTATTTTGAGTACTGGTGTGGGGAGCGCTCACCTGAGCACACACCGGTTGGCGGACGGCACCCTGGTGGTTCACGTACGCGGGGAGCTGGACCTGGCATCGACGGCGACACTGCGCGACGACTTGTCAGCGCGGGTGATCGCGATGCGGCCACCGCTCGTGGTGGTCGACCTCGGGTTGGTCACGTTCATGGACAGCACCGCGTTGAGTGCGTTGATCAACGTGCAGCGCAACGCCCGCAGCATCGGTGCCTCGCTACGGGTGGTGAACCCGAGCCCGTTCGTCGCGCAACTGATTGACACGGCCGGGCTTGCCGAAGCGCTGGGATACCGGTCCGCCCACGGGTAGTCGTGCGTCGCGCCGGGCGCCAGGTGAGATCAGCGCGGATGGTACGGGACCTGCGCCAACTCCCCGAACTCCCTCGGCAGTTGCGACATGACCTCGTCGAACTCTCTATCTCCGACGAGAGGGCGCATGGTCTGCAGGACCGCGCGGATACCTCGCTCGGCGATGCCGCGCTCCACTCCGGCCCGCTCGGCGACCCGGCGGACGAACTCGTCGAAGGGGAAGTTCGGGGCCGGCTCCTGGCTCTTGATCAGGAAGGCTCGAAACTGATCCGGCAGATGCGGGGGCAGATCATCCGCTTCTCCGGCGGTGAGCCGCTCTGTCAGGGTTCGTAGGGTGGCCTCGGTCAGTGACGCGGCTTGGTCCTCGGAAACTCCCGCCCGCTCCGCCACCGTCTCGATGAACTTCAACTCCGCCATTTTCCGACCGTCCCATCCGAGCGAAGAGGACTCGGCTACCCGGGTGCCGGCGCCCCAAACCGCCGCGGTGCGCCAGGCAGCGAGCTTCGGTGCGCCAGGCGGCGAGTCCCTGCGACTCCCGCCACCCAGTATCCTAGGATGCTTTAGGCGGGGCGGCCCACGTCACAACGCGAACTGCCCCTGAACGGGTGGATCAGTGGCTGGTCAGGAGTTGGCGGGTGACGTTGGCGCAGACGGTGGCGCCGTAGGCCAGGCCGCGTGATCCGTCGTAGCGGGTGAGGACGGCGAGGATCCACCGGTCCTGCACGGCGAGGCAGGCGACGTGCCAGTTGCCGTCCTCGTTGATGAGAGTCCAGCCATTTTTGATCGCGGTGGTGCCGGCGACGCTGGAGGGTAGGGCGTCGATGATGCCGAAGCGGCCTTCGCCGCGGACCTGCCTCATCTGGGTGAGGAGCCAGGCGGTCCAGGTGGGGCCGGCGGCGCGGCCGTCGGCGACGCACAGGCCGAGGCGGGTGGCGTCGCGGGCGGTGACCTGGGTCTTACTCCACCAGCCGTCAACCAGGGTGGTGCCGGTGAGGCCGCAAATGGAGATCATGCGGTTGACGACGTTGTTGCCGCCGTCGAATCGGTAGATGTCTTCGGCGGCCTGGTCGTCACTGTCGCGGATCATCGTGGTCAACTCGTCGAGTCGCTGCTGGTCGGGGGTATTGCCGGCAGCGGCCTGCCGGCGCAGGTAGTCGGCGGCGATCCAAATCTTGATCATCGACTCGGTGCTGCTGGTGGCGCTGGTGTCGTTGGCCGACCCGGTGACCCCGCCGGTCTGGCGGTCCATCAGCGCCCAGGACAAGAAGCCGTCCACGCTCACGTTGACCGAGCCGGCCGTGAGCAGCGGGCCAGGGGTTGCCGTGATGACCTTCGGTGTGTCGGGCGCGGCGGCCGCGGGGGAGGTCGGGTCCGGCGCAACTGGGGCGTCGGTGCTCGCACTGCTCGGAGTTCTGGGTGCGGCGTGCGCCGCGACGGTGGTCAGGTGGTAACCGACGAGGATCGCTGCGGTGGTGCTGACGATGATCAGCGCGACCAGCGCCAGTCGGCCGAGTACCCGCCCGCCCGCTGCCGTGCGTTTCGACGCCACCCCGGCAGACGGGAGTGGGTGGGTCGGCCTGGGGGCCGGGCTACCCGCGGACCGGTAGACCGTTCCCCGCGCTTTCGGCGGGGAATCCGGTTGCGGCGGTCTGGCCCGCGTGGGGTCGTTCACGAGTTGTGCTCTCTTTCTGCCGGCATCCGCACGGCGACATCCCATGGATAGCGGGCCCCGATGGGAGGTGCGTCAAAACAGTGTTCGAGAACTGTCAGGAACGCTCGGCTGCACCCGTCGGGGCCGGTGGGCGCGCGCCGCCGCGGCACGCTTACACGACCTTTACGCGGGCTTTGCTGGATACGAGCACCTGGTCGGCAAGCTGTGACACGTAAAGCCCCGACTTCGAGGGAGCAGCAACCGATGAAACTGACTCGTAAGGTGTTCGCCGTCGGTGCCGTCGCCGCCGGACTGCTGGCGGCCGGTGCGACCGCGGCCACTGCGGCCACCACGACGTCCCCGGCTCCGGTCGCCGAGCAGGGCAGCGGGCACCGGACGCTGGCCGACGTCAAGCAACGGGCCGACCAGCGTCTCGACAAGGTGACCGCACACGCGGCCGCCGCGCGCCAGCGCGTCGACGCCAACAAGAAGCTGACCGCCGAGGAGAAGGCCAAGCTCGACGCCGACCTCAGCAAACTCGTCGCCGACGCGGCGGCCGCCCGGCACCAGGTGGACTCGGCCACCGACCGCGCCGGCCTCAAGGCCGCCCGGCCGGCGCTGAAGACGGTGCAGGCCGACCGCAAGCAGTTGCGCGAGGACCGGAAGGCCATTCGGAACGCCCACAAGAAGCCGGCGTCGGGTAGTTGAGCCAGCCGACCCCGGCGCGGTGATGCCACCCGCCGGGGTCGGATCGGCCCTCTTGAGCTGCGGCTCGTACATTTCCCGAACCTTGCCCTGATCCGGTCGTGACGACGGTCCGGGCATGATGGGCGGCGTGACCGAGCAGATTGCGGGCAAGGGACTGGTACTCGTCGTGGAGGACGAGCGGCCGATCGCCGACCTGGTCCGGCTCTACCTGACCCGCGACGGCTTCGGCGTACACGTCGAACACGACGGCGCGGCGGGCCTGGCCGCGGCGCGCAAGCTGCGACCCGTCGCCTGCGTTCTCGACATCGCCCTGCCCGCGATGGACGGCACCGAGGTGTGCCGGCGCATGCGGGAGGCGGGGGACTGGACGCCGGTCATCTTCCTCACGGCCCGCGACGACGAGATCGACCGGATCCTCGGTCTCGAGCTGGGCGGTGACGACTACGTCACCAAGCCGTTCAGTCCGCGGGAGCTGGTCGCCCGGGTCAAGGCCCTGCTGCGGCGCGCCGCCGGGCCGCCCGAGGGGGAGCGGGTACGCAGGCTCGGGCCGATCACGCTCGACCCCGGGCGGCGCCTCGCCCTCGTCGGCGAGGCCGCGGTTGCCCTCACCCCGACCGAGTTCGACCTGCTGGGGCACCTGATGGCCCGGCCGGGACGGGTGTTCGGCCGGGAGGAGTTGCTCGCTTCGGTCTGGGGGTATGCCGCGCATGCCGGCACGCGGACCGTCGACGTTCACGTGGCGCAGTTACGCGGCAAACTCGGCGACGCCGCGGCGCTCATCCGTACCGTCCGCGGCGTCGGGTACACCGCCGACGACAGCCGATGATCCGGACCTTCACCGCCAGGGCGATCCTGGTCACCTGCGCCACGGCGGTCGTGTCGGTGATCGTGACGGCGGCGGTGGCGTTCCCGGTCGCCGTCACCTCGGCGAACACCCGGGCCCGCCAGGGCCTGGGTGAGAAGGCCACCCTCGCGGGCGACGTACTGGCGGTCGCCCGGCCGGCCGACCGCGAGAACCTGGTACGCCGCCTGCGCCAGCAGGGCATCGACGTGTACCTGATCCGCCGTGGCGTCTCCGACCAGCCTGGTCTGCCGCCGCGCATCGTCAAGCAGGTTGCGGCGGGTATCAGCGTCGACTCACGGACGACAATGGCCGGGCACGCCGTCCTCGTCGCCGGGCGGCCGCTGGCCGCCAAGGGCAACGGCGTGGTGCTGACCCGACGGGCGGTCACCGGTACAGCGGCGCTCGTCCTGGGTAATCTCTGGCTCGCCCTGGCCGCTGGTCTCGCCGCTGGTCTCGCTGCCGGCGGCCTGCTCGCACGGCTGGTGGCGACCCCGATCCGGAACGCGGCCTTGGCGGCGGCGCGGCTGGGGTCAGGTGACAACACGGTCCGACTGACGGTTGCGCCACCCACCGAGGTGGCCGAACTGGCCGTGGCGTTCAACCAGCTCGCGGCGGCCCTGGCCACGAGCGAGGGGCGCCAGCGGGACTTCCTGCTCTCGGTCTCCCATGAGCTGCGCACACCCCTGACAACCATCCGCGGGTACGCGGAAGCCCTCGCCGACGGCGTCGTCAGCTCCGAGGGCGCGCCCAAGGCCGGACGCACCATGCTCGACGAGGCCGAGCGGCTCGACCGGCTCGTGTCGGACCTGCTGGTACTGGCCCGGCTGGAGGCGGCCGACCTGCCGATCGAACTGATGCCGGTCGACCTGGCGGAGCTGATCGGCTCTGCGGCGCAGGCGTGGGGCCCGCGCTGCGCCGGCGTCGGTGTGGTGCTGCGTACCGAACTGCCGGCGGGGCCGGTCGTGGTGCGTACCGACCCCGGGCGGATCCGCCAGGTCGTGGACGGCCTGTGCGAGAACGCCTTGCGGGTCGTACCGCCCGACGCGCCACTGGTGCTCGCGGTGCGGGCCGGGCCGGAGGGTGGTGTCGTCGAGAGCGGTGTCGTCTCGGGCGGTGTCGTCGAGGTACGTGACGGCGGTCCCGGCTTCACCGACGACGACCTGGCGGTGGCGTTCGAGCGGGGCGCCCTCTACCAGCGTTACCGCGGCGTGCGTAAGGTCGGCAGCGGGCTTGGCCTGGCGCTGGCCGCACGGCTCGTGCGCCGGCTGGGCGGCACGATCGAGGCCGGCCATGCCCCGGAGGGCGGAGCCCGGTTCACGGTCGGGCTTCCTTACGAGGCCGGTACCTGAGGTGGATCAGCGACTGTCAGCAGAGACGGCCGCGCGGACGAACGCCGCCGCCAGCCGGCTGAGCACGGTGCCGGGACCGGCCTCGGTCTCCAGGCACGCACCGGCGCGCGGTAGCGGGCGCGGTCATGTCACCAGGCCCTGCAGTCGGCCGGACCAGCCACCCAGGACCTTCCCCGGGTCGGTCCGGAGTACGCCGTCGAGCAGGGCGGCGTACACGTCCCGAAAGTCGATGCTGAACTTCAGGTCTCCGTTGTCGAGGTCGGTGAGGCTGGGCTGGCGGCCGTAGAGCCCACCGTGTACGGGGGAGCCGAGCACGAAGAAATCCGACGCCGTGCCGTGGTCGGTGCCGTCGGAGGCGTTGGCGCGCACCCGCCGGCCGAACTCCGAATAGATCGCGACGACGACCTTGCGTCCGGCGTCGGTCCGGGCCATCCGATCGGCGAACGCCGCGACGGAGGTGTCCAACTCGGTGAGTTGGCGCTGCTGAGCGGCCTTGCCGTCGGCGTGGAGGTCGAACCCGCCGAGCGACACCGAGAAGACCCGGGTGGCGACCTTCGCCTCGACGCAGCGGGCGACCAGGTCGAGCTGGGCGGACAGGGCGCTGCGGCCGCCGGTACCCGTGGCCTTGGGCTGGTTGTCGCCGGGCGCCGCGCCACCGGAGGGCGACGGCGACAGGGTCGCCGAGAGTTGGCGGACCATGGCATCGACCTCGACCAGGTCGGCGTACGCGCGGGCGGCGCGCGCCTGCAGCGGCGGCTCGCCCGGCGCGGGCCGCCCGAACGCGGCGAGCGTGGC
>JAOPWA010000361.1 GCA_025965915.1 Dactylosporangium sp.
CAGCATCGACCTTTCCATCGTCACTCGGTGGCCTTGCGTGGCCGGTGCTGGCTGACCTGCGGGACGCTTAAAGATCCTTTTATGGCCGACGCGGACCCATCGGAAGCGTTTGGACTATGCCGCGACCCATGGCATAGCGGCCGTGGACGTGGTGCGGTTTCGTCCGGTCTTTCGTCGTACCCGCGATCTACCTTCACCCCATGAACCGCACTGATCGGCTCTACGCGATCGTGGAGGAGTTGCGCGCGGTCGCGCCGCGTCCGCGGAGCGCGCGCTGGCTGGCCCAGCGCTTTGAGGTCTGCGTGCGCACGGTCGAGCGGGATCTCGGCGCGCTGCAGGAGTCCGGTGTGCCGATCTACGCCGAGCCCGGCCGGGTCGGTGGTTATGTGCTGGACAGGTCGCACACCCTTCCGCCGGTCAACGTCACGCCGAGCGAGGCGGTTGCCATCGCGGTGGCGCTGCGCCGGCTCGACGGCGCGCCGTTCGCTGACGCGGCCCGGTCGGCCCTGCACAAGTTGCTCGCCGTGATGCCCGCCGCGGATGTCGACCGCGCGGGGGAGATGGCTCGGCGGGTGCATCTGCTGCGCCGGCCGCAGGCGACGGCGCCGCCGCCGGTCCCTGGCGTCGTCGCAGACGCGCTCGCCGCCGGTCGGGTGCTGCTGATCGGCTACTCCGACCGCAACGGCGCGACGTCGACGCGCTCGGTGGAGCCGATGGGCTATGTCGGCGGCGTGAATCACTGGTACCTGCTGGGCTGGTGCCGGCTGAGAGGAGCGGTGCGGGCGTTCCGGCTCGACCGCATCGTGTCGGTGGAGGCGACCGACGAGGTGGTCGTGCCGCGCGCGATCCGCCCGGAGGAGCTGGACATCCCACCCGAACTGGTGACCCAGGTCACGGTAGATGCGGCGGAAACACCGACAGGACGCTGTCGCGGCGGCGCCCGAGTCTTGTCCCGTAGCCGGCCACCGGGGCCGGCATCACAGGAGGAGACCGCGAATGTCCGCGATGACCAACGGCATCGGCTGGTTCGAGATCGGCACTGATGACCCGGCCGGCGCCGAGCGTTTCTACGGTCAGCTGTTCGGCTGGTCCGTAGGTGCCGACGAGGGCGGTGAGATGCCCTACCGCATTGTCGAGACGCCGGCCGCAGGCTCGATCAAGGGTGGCATCTTCGGCACCGGCGGCAAGGTGCCCGGCTACGCCGTCTTCTGCGTCGTCGTCGCCGATGTGGCCGACACCTGCCGGCGCGCCGAGGCGGCCGGGGGCAAGGTGCTGGTCCCGGCGACGACGGCCGACGGTGGGATGTGGTTCGCCCACCTGCTCGACCCGTCCGGCAACCATTTCGGCATCTACTCCCCATCGGCCGGCAAGGACGTGTGACGCGTGCGGGGCCGGTGTCCCAAGGCCACCGGCCCTCGGGAGTTCCGCCTGTACTGACGTGGGTTGACGGGGCCGACGGTGTCACCGGATAGCCTCAATGCGTGAATAGCGAAGCCGACCACCACAACCACCGTGGCGCGGGCGAGCCGTCGCCGGGCGCCCTGGCCCCGGAGCCCCCGACGCCGCGCGGCCGCCGATGCCTCGTGGTGGAGAACGATTCGAGCGACGACGCGCGCCGGCTGGGCGACTGGCTGGTCGAGGGCGGGTTGGAGCTGACCGTCCTGCGCCCGTACGCCGGCGAGGCGGTGCCCGACAGTCTCGACGGCTACGCCGCGCTGGTCGTACTCGGTGGTGCGCAGAACGCCTATCCCGACGCCGACGGCACCCCTGGCGCCCCGTGGTTTCCGGCCCTGGAGCGGTTGCTACGCAAGGCGGTCCGCGGGCGGGTGCCGACGTTGGGGGTGTGCCTGGGCGGGCAGTTGCTGGCGGTCGCTCATGCCGGCACGGTCGAGCGCAGCGCCGCCGGCCCGGAGATCGGGGCCCGACTGGTCGCTCGCCGCGACGTCGCGGAGGGTGATCCGCTCTTCGCCGCCGTGCCGTTCGCGCCGGACGTGTTGCAGTGGCACCACGACGAGATCACCGAACTTCCGGCCGGCGCGGTCCTGCTCGCCGCCTCGACCAACTACCCGCACCAGGCGTTCCGGCTCGGCGACGCGGCGTGGGGCGTGCAGTTCCACGTCGAATGCGACATCGAGATGATGGCGCGGTGGGCCTCCGACAACCTCGACGTACTGGCCGACCTCGGACAGGATCCGATCGAGCTGTTGGAGGCGTGCGACGCGGTGATGGACGACCTCGAAGAGGTGTGGCGACCATTCGCGCAGCGCTTCGCGTCGCTGGCGCTGACCGGTCCGGTCCCGGTGAACCTGCGGCACCTTCCGCTACTCGGGGCCTAGGGGACGGAACACCATGACAAGGCCGGCGAGCGTAGCCGCGCGGTTGGCGCGAAGTGGGTTCGTCGACGGCACCAGGGCCCGGGAGTTGCTGGGCCCGCAGGGCCTGGGCGTGTGGGACGACACCGGCCACGCACCGACCGACGACACCGAAACACTGCTGGACTCCTTCGCCCGGGCCGCCGACCCCGACCTTGCGCTGCTGCAGTTGGAGCGGGTGGTGGAGGCCGAACGGCGCGACGGCGTGCGGGATGTCCTCGAGGCCGCGCTGTCCGACGCCACTCTGCGGGAGCGGCTGGTCAGGGTGCTCGGCGCGTCGGCCACCCTCGGCGACTACCTCGTCGCCAACCCGGGGGAGTGGCGGATCTTGCGCGCGAGCGAGGACACCGCACCCGTCTTCGACTACGCGTCCGATGGCGGTACAGCCGAGGTGGCGTCGCTGCGCCGGGCGTACCGGCGCAGCCTGCTGCGGATCGTCGCCGCCGACCTGACCGACGGTGTCGACCTGGAGCAGACGATGACGGCGCTGTCCGCGCTGGCCGACGCGACCCTCGAGGCCGCGCTGGCGATCGCGGCGGCCGAGCGGCCGGAGCAGGCGAAGGCCTGCCGCCTCGCCGTTGTCGCCATGGGCAAGTGCGGTGGCCGGGAACTCAACTACGTCAGCGACGTCGACGTGGTCTTCGTCGCGGAGCCGGCCGACGAGGGTGCCGACCAGGAGGATGCGCTGCGGGCGGCAGCGGCCCTCGCCAGCCGGATGATCCACATCTGTGGACTCGTCGCCTGGCCGGTCGACGCCGCGCTGCGACCGGAGGGCAGCCGGGGGCCGCTCGTGCGTACCCTCGCCTCGCACCTGGCCTATTACCGCAAGTGGGCGAAGACGTGGGAGTTCCAGGCGCTGCTCAAGGCGCGTCCCGCCGCCGGTGACAGGCAACTCGGCGCGGAGTGGCTCGCTGCGCTCCAGCCACTGATCTGGCACGCCGCGGAACGTCCCGAGGCCGTCGACGAGGTGCGGGCGATGCGCCGGCGCATCATCGACGCGGTACCCAAGAGCGAGCTGGACCGGGAGATCAAGCGCGGCCCGGGAGGCCTGCGCGACATCGAGTTCGCCGTGCAACTGCTGCAGATGGTGCACGGCCGGGTCGACGAGTCGCTGCGCTCACCGTCCACCCTGGAGGCGCTGCGGGCGCTGACCGACGGCGGCTACGTGGGCCGGGTCGACGGTGAGGACCTGGGCAGGGCATACCGGTTCCTGCGGACCGTCGAGCATCGGCTGCAACTGCAACGGCTGCGGCGTACCCACACGGTGCCCGACGACCCGGCGGCGCTGCGGTGGCTCGCACAGGCCCTGGGCTACTCCAGCGACGCCCGGCGCAACGCCGTCGAGGCGTTCTCCGCCGACTGGCTGCACCACGCCGGAGACGTGCGCAGGCTGCACGCCAAGCTGCTGTACCGGCCGCTGCTGGAGGCGGTGGCCCGGGTGCCGTCGCAAGAGCTGCGGCTCACGGCGGAGGCGGCCGGAGCGCGGCTGAAGGCCCTCGGCTTCGCCGATCCGTCCGGCGCGCTGCGACACATCCAGTCACTCACCGGCGGCGTGTCCCGTACCGCGCTGATCCAGCGCCAGTTGCTGCCGGTACTGCTCAGCGAGTTCGCGGACGCGCCCGAGCCCGACCGGGGACTCCTGGCGTACCGGCAGGTGTCGGACAAGCTGGGCAGCACCCCGTGGTACCTGCGGCTGCTGCGCGACGAGGGGCCGGTGGCGCTGCGGCTGACCCGGCTGCTCGGGCTCTCCCGCTACGTCACCGACCTGCTCAGCCGCGACCCCGAGGCGCTGCGGCTGCTCGCCGACGACACCGAACTGGTGCCCCGCTCGATCGAGGCCCTCTGCGAGGGGTTCCACGCCGCGGCCGCCCGTCATCCCGATCCGGAGCAGGCCATCGCGGCGGTCCGGGCGCTGCGCCGCCGGGAACTGTTCCGCATCGCCGGCGCCGACCTGCTCGGCCTCCTCGACGTGACCGCCGTGGGGGAGGCGCTCGCCGGTGTGACGGACGCGACGCTGGCCGCCGCCCTCGCGATCGCCAACCCGGCCGGGCTGCCGGTCACCATCATCGGGATGGGCCGGCTGGGCAGCGCCGAGATGAGCTATCCGTCCGACGCCGACGTGCTGTTCGTCTACGAGCCGCCGCCCGGCATGCCCGACGACGCCGCGAGCGGCGCGGCGCACGCCGTCGCCGAGGAGCTGCGGCGGCTGCTCTCCATGCCCTGCCCCGACCCGCCGCTCGGCGTCGACGCCGACCTGCGACCAGAGGGTCGGCAAGGCCCGTTGGTACGCAGCCTCGACGCCTACCGCCGCTACTACGCCCGGTGGTCGAAGGTGTGGGAGGCGCAGGCGCTGCTGCGGGCCCGGTTTGTGGCCGGCGACGCCGACCTCGGTACCCGGTTCCTGGAGATGGCCGACCGGGTGCGCTACCCGGCCGGTGGGCTGTCGCGGGAGCAGGTGACGGAGATCCGCCGGATCAAGGCGCGGGTCGACAGCGAACGGTTGCCCCGCGGCGCGGACCGGGCGACGCACACCAAGCTCGGCCGGGGCGGCCTCGCCGATGTGGAGTGGACCGTCCAACTCCTGCAACTGCGGCACGGGCACGCCATCGGAGAGCTGCGCACGACCCGTACCCTCGAGGCTCTTTCGGCAGCGGCCGAGGCACACCTGGTCGACGAGGGCGACGCGGCCGCGCTGGAGGCCGCGTGGCGCCTGGCCAGCCGGGTGCGTAACGCGCTGACCCTGGTACGTGGACGGCCGGTCGACCAGTTGCCGCGCCACGGTGTCGACCTGGCCGGCGTGGTGTCGGGGCTCGGCGAGTCGGCGGGCGACGATCCCCAGGAGTTCCTGGACGAGTACCTGCGCACGGCGCGGTGGGCCCGCCAGGCGGTGGAGCGGATCTTCGATGCGGGCTAGGGCACCAGTCGCGACGGCGGGTCTGCTCGCGCTGGCGCTCTCGATCGCCTATCTGCTCGGGCCGCCGATGGGCACCGACCTGTCGGCACAGGTGGCCCGCGCCGGATTCTTCGCCCGCCACGGCACCGCTCCGATCGACCTCGGCTGGTACGGCGGGGAGAGCCAGTTCGGCTACAGCCTGCTCACCGCACCGCTCGGCGCGGTGCTCGGGGTGCGAACGGTCGGCGTGGTCTCGGCCGTGGTGTCGGCCGTGGCGTTCGCATACCTGCTCTCACGCTGGCATGCGCATCGCCCATTGCTCGGTGGCGTTCTCGGCGCGCTGGTCCTGGTCGCCAACCTGGTCAGTGGCCGCACGACCTTCGCTGTGGGTACGGCTTTCGGTCTGCTCGCCCTGTGCGCCATCTCGGCGTCGCGCCCGGGTCGGGCCGTCCGACTGGTCCTGGCCTCGGGCCTGGCGGTGCTGGCCACCTGGGCAAGTCCCGTCGCCGGTCTGTTCATCGGCCTGGCCGGCGGCGCGCTGCTGCTCGCCGGGCTCAGCCGTCGTGACGACGGCCGCTGGCGCGCCGACCAGCGCCTGGCGGAGAGTGTTGTGCTGTGCCTGGCGCCCGTCGCGGCGATGGTACCGATGGCCGTGCTGTTCGGTAACGGCGGCGTGCAACCGTTCACCGCGGAGTCGATGCGGGTCAACGTCGCGCTCGCGGCGGCGGCCTTCGTGATCGTGCCGGCGCGTCACCGGACGGTCCGCTTCGGCGCGGCACTCACGGTCGTCCTGCTCGTCGTGGCCTTCTACGTGCCCTCACCCGTGGGCTCGAACGTCCTGCGGCTACCGATGCTGTTCGCGCTACCGGTCGTGGGCGCCTTCGCCAGGCTGGACCGGCGGTGGCTGGCCGTCGTCTGCGTCGCGCTCGTCTGGTGGCAGTCTCCCCTCGTCATCGGTGACCTGACCCGGGCGGGTTCAGCCGAGACCCGGGCCGCGTTCTACCGCCCGTTGACCCGCGAGTTGGCCCGGCGCGCACCCGTCGGGCGCGTCGAGGTGGTGCCCTTACGCGATCACTGGGAGACCGCGTACGTCGCGCCTGCGGTGCCGCTGGCGCGCGGCTGGGAACGACAGGCCGACGTCGAACGCAACCCGTTGTTCTACCGGGCCAAGCTCGAACCCGACGAGTACCGGGCATGGCTGCGCCACAACGCGGTCAGCTACGTGGCGCTGGCGCCGGACAGTCAACCGGACACGTACGGCGAGCGGGAAGCCGCTCTGGTCGCCGCGGTTCCGCCCTACCTGCGGGAGGTGTGGCGCGACCCGGTCTGGCGCCTCTACGCCGTCGTCGATCCGGCGCCGCTGGTCGTCCAACCGGGACGGCTGGTGGAGTC
>JAOPWA010000188.1 GCA_025965915.1 Dactylosporangium sp.
TCACCAGGCTCTTGCTAGCCGAGCCCTTGGGACACAGCCGGCCCCGCGAGATGGGGCTGTCCGGGTCACCCTCGATCTGGGTCACCCGGCCGTCCTTGACGTAGACCCGCTGCCCGCAGCCCACCGCACAGTACGGACAGACCGACCTGGCCATCGAGTCGGCGGTCTCGGTACGGGCCGTGAGCTGATCGGTACGTGGCGATTTGGCGGCCGCCCCGCGGCCGAGCGGGTCGGTGCCACTCAACTGCCGGTAGACCGGCCAGCCCTCGATCCAGGTGCGTACACCCATGGATCCTGTGTACCGCACAAGATTCAGTTTGAAACGCCCTATGCCTTGAAACATCAATGCCCGATGGGCTGTGGTCAACCTCGCCGCAGGTGCCGAGGCCCGCAGCGTGCGCAACTACGAGTCGCTGTTCGTGCCCGGCCTACTCCAGAGCGAGGACTACGCCCGCGCCGTCATCAAGGGTGTCCTGCCACTCGCCAGCGACGACGAGGTGGAACGCCGCGTCGAGGCGCGCATACAGCGTCAGCAGTCACTTCGAAAGAAGAGCCCGCTCAGGCTGTGGGCGATCCTCGACGAGGCCGTGCTGCACCGCCGCGTCGGCGGCACGAAGGTTATGGTCGAGCAACTGCAGGCGTTGGTGAAGGTGGCCAGCCAGCCACACGTCACGCTTCAGGTGATCCCGTTCACCACTGGCGCGCATGCCGGTATGCCCGGCTCGTTCGTGGTGATGGACTTTCCCGACGCTGCCGACCCCGCGCTCGTCTACATCGACAGCATGGCTGGTGACCTGTTTCTCGAGCGCGAGCCAGACCTGCGGCGGTATACCGTTCTCTTCGAACATCTGCAGGCCGCGGCGCTTGACCCCGCCAACTCAGTGCAGCTGATCGAGACCCACGTGGATGCGATCAAGTAGAGAGGAGGTGCGGGATGACCACACCTGACCTGTCCCGCGCCCGATGGATGAAGAGCAGCCGCTCAAGCGGCAACGGTCAGTGCGTCGAGATGGCCGACCTCGGCGACGCCGTAGCCGTACGCGACAGCAAGGACCCCACCGGCCCGGTGCTGCTCTTCACGCCAGGCGAGTGGGTCGCGTTCCTGAGTGGAGCCAAGGACGGCGAGTTCGACCAGGGCTAGTACGGCAGCCGCCAATTGTTAGTTGACCAGGGCGTAGTCCCGGTTGAGCCGTGCGCGTTGGTGGAACCAGCGTGATCGGGCTTGGTGGCGGCGTCGCCAGTTGCGCCAGTGCGTGTCGTGGCCGGGCGGGTTCGGGTGGTGGAGGGCGTCGGCGAGGAGTGGCTTGACCTCGGGGACGGTCAGCGGAATCATCCCGGGCTCGGATGGTGGAGCCTGGTCCGGCGTGTGTGGCGGCGGTGCCTGGGTGTCGGTGCGGTCCTTGAGATGAGCGGCCGTGACCGCGCAGACCGCGAAAGCGGCCATGACCAGCACGGCGTGACGCGCGATCGCGGTGTAGAGCCGGGCCTGGCACTGGTCCAGACCGAAACTGTCCTTGCTGAACTCGAAACCCTCCTCGACCAGCCAGCGCAGCCCAGCAGCACGGATCAGCCTCGACTTGGTCAACATCTGCCCCTCGGGCACGTAGCAGTAGTGAAACGCCAACTCACCGCTGCGCAGGTGACGGCGCACCAGCAGATGGTGACGCGGCGAGGCGGTGGCGATCCACGCCCAGGCGTACCAGCGCGATCCTTTCGACCCCGCCCCCGCCGAGCGGACCTCCCACCGACGCTGGTGCCTGACCAGACGCTTGACCGCCTGCGCACAGGTCATCCTCGTCTCCGCGGCCAACGCGACCATGAAACTGGAAGCGACCACGCGCCGTCGGTGGGCTCAACTCGAGCTCAACCCGCGACCAGCACTCGGCAGAGTGTCACCCACATCCTGGCCCGTCACCAAGCCCGATCACGCTGGTTCCACCAGCGCACACGGTTCAACCGGGACTGCGTTGCCCCCTCCGCCGCAATCTCCTCCGCCGACAGCGGCGTCAGCTCGGATTCACTCATCTCTCGCTCCATCCCGGCACGGAAAGCCGTGCCCAGTTGCGGTCCTGACGTGGGCCGAGATCCGGCCAGTGATCCAGGACCTGTGTTCCCTGCGCGTCGGCGCATGAAACGGGCATGAAGCCTTTCCAACGTGATTGCCCTGGTCAGGGAGGCGGTGCTGGCCCGAGCTGGGTAGGCATAGACACGGGTCGGGGCTCCCGGTAAGAGAGCAGCCGACCAAGATCCGATGCCTGTCCCGGGGAGCCCCTCCGTGATCACCCAGACCATCCTCGTGCTCCAGCACATCGAGGACGGCCGCCGTTGAAGGTTGGAAAATGGCTCAATAAGCCGCGCCTGGCCCTGTCGGCGTTGGCCATCTCGCCACGGCACCGCCAGAGGCCAGGCTCGGCTCGCGGGCTCAGCCGCTGCAGGGCAGCGGTCGAGGCGCGGATCCGACGACGGCCAGCCGGATCAGGCGCCAGGCGCGCGGTAGTCGACGGACTGCTTAACCGCTTGGTCGACCTCTGCCGGGGTCAGCAGCGCCACGGTCTTGGTGGTGACTCCACCGGATGCGCCAATCGTGAGAGCGACGGCGGCGGCGGACTTGTTGTCGGGCAGTTCGCAAATCACATACGTGTCGTGCTCGCCGAACCCGAAGTCGAACGACTCAAGACGCCCGCCGACACTTTCGGCCATCTTCCGGACCGCCTCGACTCGCCCGCTGCCTCCATCCTTGAGTAGCCCGCGGAGTCCCTCGAGCGTGTAGGTCGCCTCGATGAGGAATCTGGGCATCGAGATCACCCCCCTTCTACCAAGCGTAATCGCCGGATGCATGCGGGCCGAAACGGCCCAACCTGCGGCAGAACCGCCTCATTGAGGTGATCCCGATGACGGGAATGTGTGGTAATGGCTCGCCGGGATAGCGGCGATTCCGCCGCCACCCGTGAGCGTCGACGACCTTCAGCCGGGAACCGACCTCCTCGTCTACGACGGCGAGGCCATCGAGGTCGCGCAGGTCGACAACCACATTGGCACCGAGTACATGTACGACCTCACCGTCGCGGCGGCGGTATGTGCGTCGGGCAAGGCATAGACATGGGTCGGGGCGCCCGGTAAGACAGCAGTCGACCAAGATCCGATGCCCTTCCCGGGGAGCCCCTGCGTGCTGTCATACCCGTCGGCAATCACGTTGTCCACCCGCACCCCGACCCACCTGGCCAACCTCATCCGCGCCCACCGCCGGCAACTGCGCTCCCGCTGGCGGCGCCTGGACCCCAGCCGACAGGCCCTGTTGGCTCTGGCCCATCTGCGAAACGGCGACACCTGCACCCAACTGGCGGCCGGCTTCGGCATCGGCGTAGCCACCGCCTGGCGCTACCTACGCGAAGCCGTCGACCTGCTCGCCGCCACCGCGCCCACCCTCGACCAGGCCATGCGCACCATCCGGCGGCTGGCCTTCGCCATCCTCGACGGCACCCTGATCGCCATCGACCGCCTCCACGGAACCAAAGACCGGCCGCACTACTCCGGCAAACACAAGCGCCACGGCGTCAACGTGCACGTCATCGCCGACGCGCACGGCCGGCTGGTCTGGCTGTCCACAGCGTTACCCGGATCGGTCCACGACCTCAAAGCCGCCCGCACCCACGGCATCATCACCGCCCTGACCTCTGCGGCGGTCGCCACGCTCGCCGACAAGGGCTATCGCGGAGCCCGGGGTGCGATCGGAGTGCCGTTCTACGGCCGCAACCTGCCCACCCGGATGCGGAGTGCAACGCCAGCCACGCCAAGGTCCGCGCCATCGGCGAACGCGCCATCGCCACGCTCAAGACCTGGAAGCTACTGGCCAAGCTGCGCTGCTGCCCCCAACGCGCCGCCCCGATCACCCAGGCGATCCTCGTGCTACAGCACCTCGAAGACGCCCATCACTGAAGTTGGAAAAGGCTCATGGTGGAAGTTGCACCCAACGTGTCCGCCCGAGCCGGGGCCACGAGATACGACAAGCTCGCTGTCCGCTACGAGGCGACCGTGCTGGGGCGCAGTACTGGAAAGCCGACAGGTGAACTGACGGCCCGTCACGAAAGATCGAGGTCAACTGCTAGCTGCGGCGCCGAGAATTAGTTTCGTGATCGCTGCGGGGTGCGACACGATCGACAGGTGGCCAGAGTCGAGTTCTACTGTCTTTGCTCCCATACGAGCAGCGAGGAACCGCTCAAGATCAGGTGCTGTGGTCCTGTCTTTCTTCGATACCGCGTACCAGGTAGGCCTGTGCCTCCACGCCGCGACGCTCGTTCTCGCGGAGAACAGTGAACGTGAGATTCGGCCCTGCGCGGCGTAGAGACCGAGCGCGCGAATTCTGGGCACGTCGCCGGCGAAGTCGCGCAGGAACGCTTCCTTGCTCAATTGTCCGAAACCGCCCGATTCGACAATTCCGGCGTTCGCAGGTGGTGTTGGGAACCGTGCTGCGAGAGCCGCATAGTCCTCGCCAGCGTCTGGTGCACGAGCGGCGACATAAACCAGACCGGTGACATTCGAGGAAAGCCCCGCCTCCGAGATGACCGTACCTCCCCAGGAATGACCGGCCAGGATTGTCGGTCCGTCCTGCAGAGCCAGGGCACGCCGAGTTGCCGCGACATCGTCGGCGAGTGAGGTGAGAGGATTCTGCACCGACGTTACGTTCAGGCCGACCGCCTGCAGACACTCGATTACTTCTGACCACGACGAGCCGTCCGCGTACGCGCCGTGCACGAGTACGACGTTGCGTGCGGCGCTGGTACCCGCCGAGGCTTGCGCTGACGGGAGGCCGGTTAGCGAGGCTGTTGCGAGTCCCGCAACGAGCGCCTTTGAGAATGTTCGCCGACTGATCATTGGCATGTTCCACAGCCCGTCCGGCACCATCCACGGAGACTGTTGGCCCCTCCTTATGCCCTGACCGACTACCCACGCCCTGACCTGCCAACCTGATTCCGTCAGCAGTTCCAAGCGGCACGGTCCGCAGCGCGACAGCCGGTCAGTGGCCGACGTCCACCGTACCCGCCGGCAGGAGGAGAGTTGACCTTAAGCAAAGGTGATCACCGTAACCGGTTGTCACAGCAAGGGGGCCATCACGTGAACGTCGAGCTTCGGCTTCCGTCCCCTCTCACGGAGGTACGCGACGACCGACTGGAGCGGCGGGGCCTACGGTTACTCCTCAAGCGCGACGACCTGATCCACCCGGAGCTGCCCGGCAACAAGTGGCGCAAGCTGAAATACAACCTGGTGAGGGCCGGTGAACAGCGGTCCACGACGTTGTTGACGTTCGGCGGCGCCTACTCCAACCACATCCGGGCCACCGCAGCGGCCGGGTTGTACTTCGGGTTCGACACGATCGGCGTGATCCGGGGCGAAGAGCATCTCCCACTGAACCCCACCCTGGAGTACGCGATGAGCCGCGGGATGCGGCTGACCTACCTCGACCGCTCCACCTACCGCCACAAGCACTCCCCCCACGTGGTCGACCGGCTACGTCGCGAGTTCGGCGAGTTCTACCTGCTACCGGAGGGCGGCAGCAACGAGTTGGCGGTGCGGGGCTGCGCCGAACTCCCGGCCGAGATCCCCGAACCGTACGACATCATCTGCTGCCCCGTCGGCACCGGTGGCACCCTCGCCGGCATCGCGGGCGGTCTGGCCGCCGGGCAGCGCGCGATCGGGTTCTCGGCTCTCAAAGGCGGGGAGTTCCTGAAGCCCGACGTCGAGCGGTTGCAGCGAAGCGCATTCGGGTCGGCGTCCGAGAACTGGCACATCGAGTACGGCTTCCACTTCGGCGGGTACGCGAAGCGGAACACCGAGTTGGACTCCTTCATCGCCGACTGGGCCTTCCGGCACGGCAGCGCGCTGGACCGGATCTACGTCGCGAAGATGATGTACGGAATCGTCACGCTCGCCGAGGCCGGCTCCTTCGCGCCGGGAACCACGATCGTCGCCGTCGTGACCGCCTGAGTTCGGCTCACAGCCGTTGGTACATCACATGTAAGCCCACAAGACCATGCCTTGGGTGGTCGAAGGCCTCCGGCACGGTGGTGAGGATCTCGAAGCCGAGCGATCGCCACAGCGACACCGCGCCGGTGTTCGTCTCGACCACCGCGTTGAACTGCATGCTGTGATAGCCGGCGGCCCTCGCCCACTCGATGGCGTACCGACCCAGCGCACGGCCCACACCCTGGCCCTGGTGCGCCGGATTCACCATGAAACTCGCCGTTGCCACGTGCGCGCCACGGCCCGGACGGTTCGGGCCCATCTTGGCTGAGCCCAACACCAGGTCGCCTTGGGCGGCCACCACCGTCTGCCCCGGAGACTTCTCCATCCAGAGCGGCTGGGCGGTTTCCAGGGTGAGCGCCTCGGGATAGGCGTACGTCTCCCCGGCCGCGACGATACGGGAGAAGAAGGGCCAGATCCGCTGCCAATCCTGATCGCCGGCGGCCCTAATGATCATGTAATCGACTTTACCCACCGGCTCCGAGGTGAGCAACGGTCACATGTTGTGCCGGGCGACCGTCGGCGGCCGCCAGCCGAGAATCGCCTCCGTGGTCCGGGTGGCCGCAACCGCTGCCCGGACGTCGTGGACGCGGACGATTCGCGCGCCCTGGAGGATGCACACCACCAGTGCCGCGATGGTCCCCTCGAGCCGTTGGCCCTGCGGTACATCGAGGATTTCGCCGAGGAAGTCCTTGTTCGACACCGCGACCAGCGTGGGGTATCCCAGTACCGTGATCTCGGCGAGCCGGCGGGTCAGCTCCAGCGAGTGGTAGGTGTTCTTGTTGAGGTCGTGGCCGGGATCGATGATGATCCGGTCGGCCGGCACGCCGTGGCTGAGCGCGAGTTCGACGCGGTTCGCGAGGAACGCCGCGACCTCGGCGGTGACGTCGCCGTAGGTGGGGCGCACGACCGCCGTGCCGGGCGGCGACGCGAGGCTGTGGGTGATGATCAGGCTCGCGTCGGTGCCTGCGACGAGGTCGGCCAGGGCGGGGTCGTGCAGGCCCGACGTATCGTTGATCACGTTCGCGCCGGCCTCGATCGCCCGCCGGGCCACCTCGGTGCGGTAGGTGTCGACCGAGATGATCAGATCCGGGTGCTTGCGGGCGGCCTGCACCAGCGGAATGATCCGGTCGGCTTCTTCGACCTCACTCACAGTCGGGACGTCCGGACTGAACGGGACGCCGCCGATGTCGACCCAGTCGGCACCGTCGGCGACCGCCGAGTTGACCGCCTCGACCGCCATGTCCAGCGCGTAGGTGCGCCCCCGGTCGTGAAACGAGTCCGGCGTGCGGTTGATGATCGCCATGATGGCGACCTGCCGGGACAGGTCGAGGGTCCGGTTGCCGAACGTTCGCCGCGGACTGATCAGTTCCGGAACGAAGACGCCCGTCGGGCGGCGGCTGTCCATGGCCGAACCTTTCTTCGCTGCTTGCCTTCGCTGCTTGGCGCGGGTCACCCGCAAGCGCGAAGCGTATCAGCGCGCTGACGATTCGGGCATTTTGGAAGTATCGCTGATTCGCTGGCCACCGCGGGGGTAGCCCGGCCGCTGGCACCTCACGACGCTCCGTGACGGAGGGAGGCCGACGTTGCCCGAGACGACCATCCGTGAAGGCGTCCGCCCGGACGTGGAAACCCTGTGGAACTACCACGACATGCGGCATGAGCTGCGACCGTGCGATGCGGGGATCGGACTCGGCGGCCGCGACCTCGGAGTGGCCTTGGTGGCGGTGGACCTGTTCCGTCGCGGGATGTTCCCCTGCGTCGTCTTCACCGGAGGAAACTCGCCGACCACCGTTCGCCGCTTTCCGCGTGGAGAGGCCGTTCACTACCGGGAGTACGCGATCGCCAATGGTGTTCCAGCGGAGTCGATCCTGCTCGAGGCCCGGGCCACCAACACCATGGAGAACATCGCGTTCGCCCGTGAGGTGCTCGCCACCCATCGGATCCGGCCGCGCTCGGTCCTGATCATGTCCCGGCCCTATCAGCAACGGCGCGCGTACGCGACCTGCAGGAAGCTGTGGCCCGAGGTGGAGGTGGTGTGCGCCGCACGGCGGCTGCCGCTGGACGACTACGTCGAAAGCATCGGCGACGCGAAGCGGGTCATCGACATGATCGTCGGCGACACCCAACGGATCGAGCTGTACGCGGAGCGCGGGTTCGCAATCGCGCAGGCGGTGCCCGAAGAGGTACGGGCCGCGTACGCCCGACTGGTCGAGGCGGGGTACACGGGTCGGCTGGTCAGCCCTTGATCCAGGCCTGCCACACGTCCGGGTGCGCGTCGACCCACTTCTTCGCCGCGGCCTCGTGGGACAGCTTGTTCACGGCGATGTCGCGGGCAACGATGTTCTGGTCGTCGTTGCTCCACTTGAAGTTCTTCACCAACGCGGCCGCCGGACTGCCGGAGTCGGCGAACTTCTTGCGGACGACCTTGTCGAGATCGTAGGGCTGGTAGTCGCAGGCGACCTTCTGCTTGTCCGTGTCACAACCCGGCGTGTACGAAGGCAGCGGGATGTGCACGAGCGGGACCTCGGTCATGAGCCACTGCGGCTCGTAGAAGTATCCGAGCAGTGGCTTCTTCTGCTGTTCGGCGGTCCGGAACGCCTGGATCAGCGCAGTCTCGCTGCCGGCGTGCACCACCTTGAAGTTCAGGCCCAGGTTGTTCACCAACGCCTCGTCGTTGGTGACGAACGACGGGTCGCCGTCGAGGAACTGGCCCTTGCCACCGGACTCCGACGTCTTGAACAGGTCGGCGTACTTGTTGAGGTTGTGCCAGTCGGTGATGTCGGGGTACTTCTGCACCATCCACGGCGGGACGTACCAGCCGATCACGCCCTTGTTGCCGGTCACGCCGTCCTCGACGGCGACCTTCTGCTGGTCGATGTAGGTCTTCTTGAGGTCGTCGTGGCCCCAGGTCTCCAGGATCACGTCGACTGATCCGTCGCCGAGGCCCTGCCAGGAGAGCTCTTCGGTGAGGTTCTTCTCGTTTACCGTGCAGCCGAGCTTGTTCTTGGCGACGTAGCCCACGACCGCGGCGTTGGCCTCGTAGCCGACCCATGGGTTGACCGCGATGTTGACAGTCCCGCAGGGCGTTGCGTTGGCCGTACCCGCGCCTGTGTCTTTGTGGGTCGTCGAGCTACACGCGGTGAGCGCCAGCAAGCCGGTGCCCACGAACGCGACGACCCGCACCCATGTCGCTGCCTTATTCACGGTCCATCCCCTCGTGGGCGGGTAGCGGGCGCAGCAGCAACGCGGTGGTGGCCATCAGGCACCGCCCTTCATCGAAGCGCGGGCATACGGCCCACCCGCTTCGCCAGCACCTGCTCGATGAGGGCCACCAGCACGTGCTTGACGGACTCGCGCATCCGCGCGTCGCACTCGACGACCGGCACCTCGTCACCGACGCCGAGCGCCTCGCGTACTTCTTCCAACTCGAACCTGCGCGCCTGGTCGAACCTGTTGACGGCAACGAGAAGCGGTATGCCGCGCTCCTCGAAGTAGTCGAGCGCGGCAAAGCAGTCCTCAACGCGACGGGTATCGAGGAGGATCACCGCTCCCAGCGCCCCGTCGACCAGGTCGTCCCACAGGAATGCGAACCGGTCCTGGCCAGGGGTGCCGAACAGGTAGAGCAGGATCGACTCGTCCAGGCGGATCCGCCCGAAATCGAGCGCGACTGTCGTGGTGGTCTTGCCGGCGATGCCGCTGGTGTCGTCGACGCCAACCGACACCTCCGTCATCGCCGCCTCGGTGACGAGTGGTTCGATCTCCGAAATCGCGCCGACGAAGGTGGTCTTGCCGACACCGAAGCCGCCACTTACCACGATCTTGACGGCGGTAGGCGGCGCTTGCTGGCTAGAGCGCCCGAACACGGTCCCTGATCCTCTCGATCATTTCGATGGGTAGTTCAGCCGGTTCCGCACACGTGACGAAGCCTTCCGTCGCCAGGTCCCCCACCAGCACCCGAGCCACGCCCAGGGGTACGCCGAGACGGACGGCGATCTCGGCCACGGACAGCGGCGCCTGGCACAGTTCGACGATGCGGCGCATCTCGAACCGCAACGGCGCCGACAGCGCTGCCGGCCGGGCCGACACCAACGTCTCCACCCGTAGCCCGTCGTGCAGCGGACGGGTCCGCCCGCCGGTGAGGAGAAACGGCCGGACCAGTACGCCGTCCACGGCGAGGTCATCGGGGTCGGGTTGGGGCTCCCACGCGTCGGGCTGCTCCGGCTCGGCATGACGAGGCGACGGCACCTGCCACGTCGGAATCATCCGCGGGTCGGGCAATCTGGGACCGACGTCGCTCACTGGGGTAAGTACCGTCGGGACTCGGAGATCAGCGCCGGCGTCAGGAGAACGCCGAACCGGTCGGCGAGCAACGCGATCTCGTATCCGATCAGGCCGACGTCACATCCGCTGTCCGCCAGGGCGCCCAGACAGCTACCTCCGCTGATCGCGGAGACGAGGAGGAATCCCCGCCCCATCTCGATCATGATCAGCTTCAGGCCGTCGAAGTCGTACCGCTTGGAAGCGCTGCGACCGAGACTCGCCAGGCTGGACACGATAGCGGCCAGGTGGTCGGCACCCGTGCGGTCCAGCCCGTCGGAGGTCGCGATCAGCAGGCCGTCGGACGAGACGGCCACCGCGTCACGTACCCCGTCGGTGCCTTTCACGAAGTTCGCCAGCATCCAGTTGAACTCGGTTGCGGCAACATGCCGGTCAACTGTCATGAGTTCCCTTCTGGCCATCAGCCCTGTGGTCCAGGACTGCATGAGTCTCGCCCACGGTCCTGGCGCGGACGTTCTCGCCGCGCTGTACTCCGGCCCGCAGCGAGGTGAGCCTGGCCCGCATCTCCGCCGGGCTGCGGTCCACGCTCGCCGGCCGGTCCACGCTCGTCGGCCAGTCCGCCGTGTCGGCCACGGCCGGTTCGTGCTGCGCGGCCCGGCTGCGCGGGACCCTCTTCAGTAGGCCGTTACGGGTGCGCTCGGCACTGCCGGTGATGAACTCGACGACCGGCGTCGGCCGTACGTCGAGGGCCCGGGGCGTCGGTTGCGGTGCGTACGGCGGCACCGGGCGACTCGCACGGCCGCCGTCGCCGACGACCTCCACAGTGGCCTGCACAGGTGCGTCGATGTGGGTCGGTTCGATCGCGGGCGGCAGGGCGAGCACACTCTCCGGCAGCATCACCCGCACGCTCAACCCGGTGACCGGCGACGGCGCGATCTGCACATCCACCGACATCTGGGCGGCCAGTTGACCGACCACGTAATGCCCGAGGAAGCGGGTGGGTGCCGTCAGGAAGCTCTCCTCGCCGCGCAGTCGGGCGTTGGCCCGCGCGAGGTCCTCCGGATCCATCCCCACCCCCTGATCGACGATCGCGATCAGGTACTTCCCCGGCAGTTGCCGCCCCTGAATCTCCACGTCCAGGTCCGGCGGGGAGAACGCCAACCCGTTCTCCACCAGCTCCGCGATCATGTGCGCGAGGCCGGTGACGTATGCGCCACCCACGTACGCCTCGTCGATGCGCCGCAACGAGACCCGCCGGTACTCCTCGACCTCGGAGATGGCGGCGCGGATGACGTCGGCGACCGGCAGCGGTGCCGCCCACCGCCGCGGGCTCGACTCGCCCACCAGCACCAGCAGGCTTTCGGCGTTGCGGCGCATACGGGTGGCCAGGTGGTCGAGTTCGAACAGGTTGGCCAGCCCCGACGGGTCGCTCTCCTCCTGTTCCAGCCGCGTGATGAAACCGAGCTGACGGCGGAGCAGGTTCTGGTTGCGCCGGCCGAGGTTGGCCAGCGACTCGGTCGTGTTGCGCCGCAGCAACGCCTGCTCGGTGGCGAGCGTGTACGCGGTGGCCTGCACCCGGTCGAGCGCGGCCGCCACCGACCGGATCTCCGAACTGGCGCGCGCCGGCACCCGCACCGGCGCCGGCGGTGCCGTCGACTCGTCGCCGCCGGCCTGCACGCGGGCGACCGCCTCGGGCAGTCGCACCGACGCCAGGTCGTCGGCTTCCCGCGCCAGGGCGGCGAGCGGCCGGGTGATCGACCGGGAGGCCGCCACGACCAGCCCCAGCGCACCGGCGACGCACAGCAGGACCAGCCCGAGCAGGATGCCCAGTCGCCGGGCAGCGTCGCCCTGCACCTTCCGTGCGCGAGTTTGGATGTCCGCGCCGACCGACTGCTGTACCTCGCGTGTGCCGTCGATGACCGTCGTCAGCGCAGACCACCACGACTGCGGGTTGACCTGCAGCAGCCGCCCGTCCGCGCCGGTCAGGGCGAGTTCCTCGAAGTAGGCCGCCTCGCGGGCCGCACCGCTGTCATGCACTGCGGCGTTGCGGGCCCGCTGGGTCGCGGTCGCGTACTGGTCGTACCGCGCCAGCGATGCATGCTGGGCTGCGTTCATCCCCGCGTACTGGATGAACTCGCCCTTGGCGAAGCCGCCCGCCGAGAAGACACCGTTGAGGAACGCACGCTCCTGCGCCGTGTACTCCTTGGCTTCCCCGAGCGCGGCGAGTGCGGCGACCCCGCGACGCAGATTCAGGTCGGGCGAGCGGTCGAGACCGAAGTCGACGCCGTTGAGCGCGGCGATGCGGTCGGTGAAGAACCGGAAGGTGGCCGCCCGGCCGGCCTTGCCCGAGTCCACCTGGGCCCGCACGGCCGCCAGGCCGTCGAGTTGGCGCAGCGCGGACCGGATCGCCGCGGCGCCCTCGGCGCCCTGGTCGACCACCTTGCCGACGCGCGCCCGCCGG
>JAOPWA010000369.1 GCA_025965915.1 Dactylosporangium sp.
TGCGCCGCCGCGAGGGCCGCCGCGACCTCGGCCGCCACGCGTACGGCGACCGGCCAGGACAGGGGGCCCCGCGCGAGTCGGGCGTCCAGCGTGCCGCCCTCGACCAGTTCCATCACGACGAAGGGGACCCGGGTGCCGTCCGGCTCAATTGCCTCGCCGTAGTCGTACACGCTCGTCACGTGCGGGTGGGACAGCCGACCCGCAGCCTGTGCCTCGTACCGGATGAGATCCCGGGAGGCCTCGTCGCAGGCGAAGCGACCACTGAGCATCTTCACGGCCACATGGCGCCCGAGTACTTCGTCATAGGCCCGCCACACCACCGACATCCCACCCGCACCCAGGCGGTCGACGAGGCGGTAGCGATCTGTCAGTAGCTGTACGGCTCCCATGCCTTGTAGATGCCCCCATCCACGATGCTCTACACGTCTCTATAGATAGCCCGTGTTGTGACAAAACCGTACCAAAGCATCACGCGCTGGCCCGGCAGATGCGACCGATTCTCTGGGTATTGGCCGATTTGACTCGAATGAGTGGGTGTGGAGAGGGCGCAGCAGGCCCTTAACAATCTTGGACACCTGCGCGAGCCATTGCCCGCACAGGTGTCCAAGATTCGCAGTCGGAGAAGCGTCAGCCGAGGCCGCTCCGCATGGCCCCGATCAGCTCGCCGCCGCCGGTGTCACCGCTGAGCTCCCAGAAGAACGCGCCACCGAGACCCTGGTTCTTGGCGTAGCCCATCTTGCCGCCGATCGTGCCCGGCGTGTCGTAGCTCCACCACTCGCTGCCGCACTTGGCGTACGCCGTGCCGGCGACCGTCCCGGTCGACGGGCACTTGGTCTTGAGTACCTTGTAGTCCTCGATGCCGGCCTCGTACGTGCCCGGCGCCGCACCGGTCGCCGTGCCGCCCGGCGCGCTCTGCGTGACACCGGTCCAGCCGCGGCCGTAGAAGCCGATGCCGAGCAGGATCTTGCTTGCCGGCACGCCCTTGCTCTTGAGCTTCTGGACCGCCGCGTCGCTGTAGAAGCCCGGCGTCGGGATGCCGGCGTACGACGTCAACGGCGAGTGCGGAGCGGTCGGCCCCTGTGGGTTGAACGCGCCGAAGTAGTCGTAGGTCATCGGCGAGATCCAGTCCATGTACTGCGCCGCGCCTCCGTAGTCGGCCGCGTCCATCTTGCCGCCGTTGCCGCCGTCGGCCGTGATCGCCGCGGTGACCAGGTTGTTGTTGCCGAAGCGGGCGCGCAGCGCCGCCATCAGGTTCTTGAACGCGGCCGGTCCGCTGGTGTCACAGCTCAGGCCACAGGCGTTCGGGTACTCCCAGTCGATGTCGATGCCGTCGAACACGTCGGCCCAGCGCGGGTCCTCGACCAGCTTGTAGCAGGAGTCGGCGAAGGCCGCCGGGTTCTGCGCCGCCTGGCCGAACCCGCCGGACCAGGTCCAGCCGCCGAACGACCAGAGGACCTTGATGTGCGGGTACTGCTTCTTCAGCTTCCGCAACTGGCCGAAGCTGCCGCGTAGCGCGCCGGCGTCCCACGTGTCCGCGACACCGTCGACGCTGTCGGCGGCGCTGTACGCCTTGTCGTAGTCGGCGTAGGAGTCACCGATCGCGCACTGGCCGTTCGTGACGTTGCCGAACGCGTACTGGAGGTGGGTCAGCTTCGCCGCGCTGCCGCTGGTCGCGATGTTCTTCACGTGGTAGTTGCGGCCGTAGACGCCCCACTCCGCGAAGTACCCGACGATCTTCTTGCCGGCCGGTCCGGGCGGGGGTGGGTTCGTCGGCGGGGGCGGGTTCGTCGGCGGCGCCGTGGTGGGGGGTGGGTTCGTCGGCGGTGCCGTGGTGGGCGGCGGCGGCGGAGGTGTGCCGCCCCCGGCGCAGGGAGCGCCATTGATCTTGCAGTTGGCCGGTGCGCCCGAACCCGTCGTGTTGAAGCCGAAGGATGTTGTCGCGCCAGCGGCCACGCTGCCGTTGTAATCGCGGTTCTTGGCGACCACGTGGGCCCCGGACTGGGTCATCAGGGCGTCCCAGTACGAGCCGAGCGTCGTGCCGGACGGGAGGTCGAACTCCACGGTCCAGGACGTGATCGGGGCGGAGGCGCCGTTGGTGATCGTGTACTTCGCGGTCTGGCCGGTCCCCCATGAGTTGGTGGAGAACGAGGCGGTGACCGAGCCCGCGGCGTTGGCGGAGGTGGCGGCGACGGCTATCGCCCCCGCGACGAGTACGGCCGCCGTACCGGCGGCGGCGAGGCTTGCCCGCTTTCTGTTCATGGCCTCTCCCGAGGTGTGGGCACGTGACGACGAGTCGCCATCGATTGACCAGGAACGATAAACAAAGTTAATTGATACGGCAAGGCCCGAGGGGGGAAGGTAGCGGGGGGCAAGCAGCGGCGAAGGGCTCCCGCAGCGCGGATCACGGCACAGTCGCTAGGCTGACGGCTACTCGTGCGTACTCAGCGAAGGAGGTGGGTGGACGTGACAGACGGCGGGGTGGCGCAGACATCCGCCTACCTTCGGATGCTGCTGCTTCGTCCGGGGGAGTACCGGAGCAGATGGCAACGGCACGCGAGACAACCCGCCCCGGGCGAGATCGACATGCCCGCCGTGGCCCGGGTCCTCGCCGAGGTGGCCGACGGCGGCATCGATCCCGCCGTGACGGCACGGCAGGCGCTGGACGGCAGCGCTATGGACGCCGAGATCCTCCGGCTGTTCGTGGCCGCGTTCGCCCTCGACGGGCGGGACGCGACCCGGTTGCGCGAGATGCTGCGGGGCTCCGACTCGGTGCGGGTCATCACCGGCGAGGCGCAGTCGCTGTCGGAGGAGTACCTGCACAGCGGGCCGCCAGGCCACCAGACCCTCGCGCTGCACGAACTGCACATCCTGGGGCCGGACGGTGCGCCCGCCGAGCACCAGACCATCCAGGTCATCGAGTCCTCCGTCGATGGGCTCACCGGGTACCCCTACCGGTTCGACACCGACGAGTTGGCCGTTGAGGTGATCCGCGGCGGGCGGATCGGTGACCGGATCTACCGGGTCAACGAGGCGCTGTACGCCGTCGACATCCTGCTGGCCCGGCCGCTCGCGGCGGGGGAGACCACCCTGATGCAGGTGCGCACGACCTTCTTCTACAAGACACCACCCGCCCCCGAGTTTCGCCGTGGTGTGCTGCATCGGACCGACGACGTGACGATGTGGGTCAAGTTCCATCAGCACCGGGTGCCGGCGCGGGTATGGCTGGCCCGGTGGAACGGTATCGACCATGCGCGCATGGTCGACCGGCAGCCCGTCGAACTCGACGACGACCTGGCGGTGCACTGCCGGTTCGGCCCCATCGAGCGGGCGGTCGTCGGCTTCCACTGGGAGTGGACCTGACGGGATCAGCTGTGCGCGCCCCGACTAGGCTCGGCAGGCGGTTGGTGTGCGGGAGGGGTGCCGCATGAAGGTTTTGATCGCGGGCGGGGCGGGCTTTATCGGCAGTACCGTCGCTTCCGCCTGTCTGGACAACGGCCTGACGCCGGTCGTCCTCGACAATCTGAGCACCGGGCGCGCCGAGTTCGTGCAGGACCGGATCTTCTACCAGGGTGACATCGCGGACGGCCATCTGATCGACCGGATCTTCGCGGACCATCCCGACATCGAGGCGGCCGTACACGCCGCCGCCCTCATCGTCGTCCCTGAGTCGGTCGAGCAGCCTCTGCGGTACTACCGCGAGAACGTTGCCAAGTCGGTCGATCTGGTCGACCACCTTGTGCGCAACGGCTGCGGCAAGCTGCTGTTCAGCTCGTCGGCGTCGATCTATCGGCCCGGTGAGGACTTCTCAGTCGACGAGAATGCCGCGCTCTCGCCGCTCAGCCCGTATGCGCGCAGTAAGGCTGTCACCGAGTCGATCCTGGAGGACGCGGCCAACGCGTACGACCTGCGGGTCATCTCGCTGCGCTACTTCAACCCGGTCGGCGCCGACCCGAGCATGCGGACGGGCCTACAGATCCGCCGGCCCACCCATGTGCTCGGCAAGATGATCCTGGCCGCCGAGAACGGCGACCCGTTCACGTTGACCGGCACCGACTGGCCCACCCGCGACGGCTCCGGCATCCGCGACTACATCCACGTCTGGGACCTCGCGCTGGCCCATGTGCAGGCGTTACGGCGTTTCGAGAAGGTGCTTCCAGCCGATGGCGGAAAGCGCTACGAGGCCATCAACGTGGGCACCGGCGCCGGCATCACCGTGCGCGAGTTGCTCGGCGCGTTCGAGGAGGTGCTCGGCAGACCGATCCCGACAGTCGAGGTCGGGCGGCGTCCGGGTGACTCGCCCGGCTGCTACGCCCGCACCGAGCGGGTGGGCGAGTTGCTCGACTGGCGGGCGACCCTGTCGGTGACCGACGGCATCAGGCACTCGCTGCGGTGGTCACGAATGCTCGGCTCGGTGCTGCGCGACTGACTGTCGCGGGCCGCTTGCGTGACTGAAGGCTCCGCCTACTTTCGCGAGGTTGTCGGCCATGTGCCGGAGCGTGTCGACGACCGCGACGTACTCCTCGGTGGTGATGCCGTCGGTCAACGCGTCACGCACCGGCTGGACTTTGGCGGTGATCTCCCCATGCGCGGTTTCGCCCTGCAAGGTCAGCTCGAGTCGCCCGTCGTTGCCCCGTCGGGCCCAGCCGCGCCGCGTCAACCCGCGGACGACGTCATCGAGGCCGACCTCCCCCTCACCCCAGAAGGGCCGCATCGACTCGGCGATCGCGGCCGGATCGGCGGGGTTGGTCCGCAGAAGGTTCATGAGCTGCCAGTGCCGCCGCGACAGGCCCTCGTCGTGCAGTACGCCGTCGATGCCGTCTTCGATCAGTCGATCAAGGCATTTGAGCCAGTACCCGATCGGTTTTTCCGCTGGGTTCATGAAGATCTCGGTACCCGCTCCGAGGAACCTTCACAACAGAAACTATGGAATCAGAAATTATGGAACCGTTTCATCGGCTGTCAGCGGGCGGGCGATGTCCTCGAGGCTCCGTCGTTCGGCTTTGACGCCCAGAATGACCTCGACGATTCCGCCCATGATCATGACGAGCGCGCCGATCGTGAACGCGAGTGCGGCGTCTCTCACCTTGCCGCTGCCGACGAGCTTGGCGAAGAGCAGGGGCCCGGTGATGCCGCCCGCCGCTGTGCCGATCGCGTAGAAGAACGCGATCGCCATCGCCCGGGTCTCCATGGGGAAGACCTCGCTGACGGTCAGATACGCGGAGCTGGCGCCGGCCGAGGCGAAGAACAACACCACGCACCAGCACAGCGTCATGGTGGCCGCGGTCAGCCCGCCCCGGTCGAAGAGCAGCGCCGTGACCAGTAGCAGCGTCCCCGACAGCAGGTACGTGCCCGCGATCATCGGCTTTCGCCCGACCGTGTCGAACAGCGGCGCAAGCAGTAGCGGACCGAGGAGATTGCCGATCGCGATGGCGGCGTAGTAGTAGCCGGTGCGGCCCGAGGGTACGTGGAAGAACGTTTCGAGGATCTGGGCGAACCCGAAGGTCACCGCGTTGTACAGGAACGCCTGGCCGATGAAGAGCGAGAAGCCGAGGACCGCTCGCCTGGGGTAGAGCGTGAACAGGGTTCTGGCGATGGTGATGAAGCCGATCGTCCTGCGCTGACGGATGGTGATGTACTTGTCCGGCTCTGGCAGGGCCTCGCCCGTCTCCCGTTCGACCTCCCGCTCTATCCCGCCGACCAGCTCCTCGGCCTCCCGGTCGCGGCCGTGGATGAACAGCCAGCGCGGACTCTCCGGCACATTGCGGCGCACCAGCAGGATCACAACACCCAGTACGACGCCCAGGCCGAACGCCAGTCGCCAACCGAGGTTAGTCGGCAGGTAGCTCAACAGCGGCACGGTCACGAGGGCACCGATCAAGGCGCCGAGCCAGAACGTACCGTTGATCATGATATCGATGCGGCCGCGGTGGCGGGCCGGGATCAGCTCGTCGATCGCGGAGTTGATGGCCGCATACTCCCCGCCGATTCCGAAGCCGGTCAGGAACCGGAAGAGAAAGAACCACCATGCGCTGAACGACAGCGCGGTGAGCGCGGTGGCAGTCAGGTACACGGCAAGTGTGATCATGAAAAGCTTCCGGCGGCCGAACCGGTCGGTCATCCAACCGAAGATCAGCGACCCGAAGCAGGCCCCCGCCACGTACACCGCGGCGCCCAGCCCGGTGACCTGACTCTGGGTGACGTGCAGGCCGCTGCCAGGCTTGGCCAATTGGCCCGACAGGTTCCCGACGATGGTCACCTCGAGGCCGTCGAGGACCCAGACCGTACCCAATCCGATAACGATCATCCAGTGCCAACGCGACCAGGGCAGCCGGTCGAGGCGCGCGGGTACGTTCGTGCGGACCGTGCCGGTCTGTGCCTGGCTCAATGGGTCACCCCCTCATGCCGGTTCCTTCGTGGGTGCCTTCGTCGGTGCCTTCGACGGTGCCCGCATTACCGCGAGATATCCGCGGCTGGATCATGCCCCGCCGTGGTTGAATCGGCCGATGCTGCGACCCGACTACCCGATCGAGACGGCTCGGCTCACCCTGCGACCGTTTCGGCCCGACGACCTCGACGGCCTCTTCGCCATGCAGTCGCGGCCCGAGGTGGCCCGCTTTCTGTACTGGGAGCCGCGCGACCGTGATCAGGTACGGCAGGCGCTCGACCGGAAGATCCACGAGTCGACCCTCGACGACGAGGGGCATGGGCTGACCCTCGCGGTGGCCTGCCGGAAGACGGGTGCGTTGGTCGGTGACGTCCTCCTGCAGTGGATCAGTCGCCAGCATCACCAGGGCGAGATCGGCTACGTCTTCAACCCCGAGTACGCGGGCAGAGGGTTCGCCACCGAAGCGGCCGAGGTCATGCTCCGGCTCGGCTTCGCCGACCTAGGCCTGCATCGGATCGTCGGCCGCCTCGACGCCCGCAACGAGGCGTCGGCGAAGGTCCTCACCCGGCTGGGCATGAGGCACGAGGCGCACTTCGTGCAGAACGAGTTCGTCAAGGGCGAATGGACCGACGAGGCCGTGTACGCCATCCTCGAACACGAGTGGAAGGCGCGCCAGGCGGCGACCGGCTGAGCCGCTCCGGCTGACTCCCCGGGCTGAGTCCGCTCCGTTGGTGACATGATGGGGCCGTGGTGGACGCGGTGATCTTCGACCTCGATGGTGTGCTGATCGACTCCGAGCCGGTGTGGGAGCAGGTGCGGCGCGCATACGTTGCCGAAGCCGGCGGCCGGTGGCTGCCCGACAGCCAGCAGCGGCTGATGGGGATGAGCACCAGCGAGTGGGCCCGGTACCTGAGCGAAGACCTCGGGGTCGGGCGCGCCCCGGACGTCGTGGCGGCCGAGGTCATCGATCGGATGGCGCGCCGCTACGAGGAGGAACTGCCGCTGCTGCCCGGCGCGGTCGAGGCGGTACACCGGGCGGGCGGACAGCGGCCGCTGGGGCTGGCCAGTTCCTCGCCGTCACGACTGATCAAGGCCGTCCTGGACGCGACGGGTCTGGCGCCCGAGTTCGCCGTGGCCATGTCGACGGAGGAGGTCCGTCGCGGCAAGCCGGCCCCGGACGTGTACCTGGCCGTGGCCGGAAAGTTGGGCGTGGCGCCCGGAACGTGTGTGGCGATCGAGGACTCCAGCAACGGCCTGCGCGCCGCCCACGCCGCGGGTATGCGGGTCATCGCCGTGCCGCACCCGGCCTACCCGCCGCAGCCCGATGCGCTCGCCCTCGCCGATCGGGTCGTCACCGGACTCGACGAGCTCACCGAGGACGCCTTGCGCGGACCCGGCCGCCTGACGTAGCTCCGCATAGTCGCGTCGCCCACCGGGTCTTACGGCGGTGTCATTGGCCTGGTCGACGCGGTACGTGGTGCGCTACTCGAATATGTCCAGTCGCGACAGCGCTGGGTGGCCGTCCGGTTCCGCGTTTAATCGGTTCCACGGTCAAGGCGCCCGCCGGTATGGTCACGGCGTGCTGGATCTGACACTGCGGGGGTACGACGGGTCCGACGCCCCGGCGTTGAGCGCTCTGTTCAATCTGATCGAGCGGGAGGCCGGCGGCCATGCCGGTTTTACCGACGGGTTCATGGACTCGATTGTCTGCGGCATGGTTCACGACCCGGCTTCGGACACCCGCCTGCTGTTCACGCCAGAGGGCGAGCTGGTGGCCGCCGGGATCGTGCCGACACCGCCCGACGGCGGCTTCCGGGTCGACGTGATAGGCGGCGTGCACCCGCGATGGCGTGGCCGCGGTATCGGTCGGGAGTTACTCGGGTGGGAGCACGACCGAGCCGCCGACATTCACCGAGCCGTCGCTCCGGGCGCAGCCTGGGAGATCCACGTCGGCGCGCTGGCCGAAGACGAGACGACGATCAGCCTGTACAGGCGCTTCGACCTGACTCCAGTGCGGTACTGGTTCGACATGGTCGCCTCCACGGCGTCCACCACGGCGGTGGTGCCGCCCGCCGGGCTTCAGAGCACGACCTACCGGTCCACGTACGAGAAGGACCTGTACGAGGCCCACATGGAGGCCTTCGCTGACCACTGGGGGTTCCAGCGCCGGGACTGCGAGGAGTGGGCGACGTTGACCGTTCGGTCCCAGGCCTTCATTCCTGAGCTGTCCGTGGTCGCCTCCGACGGGGATGAGATCGCCGGATACGTGTTGAGTTACGGGGACGCCGATCCTGCCCGGATCTACATCGGTCAGGTGGGCGTACGTCGGCCGTGGCGCCGCCGCGGTCTGGCTGGCGCGTTGCTGAGCCGGGTTCTCGACGCGGCCCGGGCGGCGGGCAAGGACTTCGCCGCACTCGGGGTCGACGCCGACAGTCCCACCGGTGCGGTCGGGGTCTACGAGCGCGTCGGGTTCACCGCCGAGAGCCGAGCGGTCACATACTCGCGGTCGTTGATGCCCTGAGGTGCCCGCCGTCAGGGTCGGCCGCTCGCGGCGAGGGCAGCGCCGATAATGCCGGCGTTGTTCTGCAGGGCCGCCGGCACGACCGGCGTGCGTACCTCGATCAACGGGAGGAACTTCTCAGACTTCTTGCTCACTCCGCCACCGATGATTATGAGATCTGGCTGAAACAGCCCCTCCACGTGCCTCAGGTACCGCTGCACCCGGTGGGCCCACTCGTGCCAGCTCAGATCCTCCACGTCCCGGGCGCGGTCGGATGCGCGCACCTCGGCGTCCTCGCCGTCCAGCTCGAGATGCCCGAGTTCGGTATTTGGCACGAGTCTGCCGTCGACGAACAGGGCGCTGCCAATCCCGGTACCGAAGGTCAACATGATGGTCGTGCCGTGCTGGCCGCGACCGGCGCCGAAGGTCATCTCGGCGATACCCGCCGCGTCGGCGTCGTTGATCACCGTGACCGGACGGCCGACGGCTTCGGTGAATAGTTCGGCGGCCGGCGCGTCGATCCACGCCTTGTCGACGTTGGCTGCGGTCCTGATGATGCCGTCGACCACGACACCAGGGAAGGTGATGCCCACGCTGTCCGCGGGTGCGAACCGGTGCGCCACCTTTCCCACCGTCTCGACGATCCCCTGGACGGTGGCGCGCTGCGGCGTCTCCAACCGGTACCGGTCCTCGGCCAGTTCCCCCGCGGCCAGGTCGACGGGCGCACCCTTGATGCCTGATCCGCCGATGTCGATACCTAATGTCGCCATGCTGTCAAGGCTAGTCCGGACGCGACGGAATCCCGGCGGAGCGGGGTCCAGGCGGAGCGGGGTCCAGGCGGAGCGGGATCCAGGCAGCGGGTGGCCCGGAAGCCCTACGGTGGGTCAGGTCAGCCGGTGCCGCTGCCGTCAGCGCAGATGAGGCTGGCCAGTGCGGCTGGGACGGCGTCGGCCAGTCGGTGCAGGTTGGGCAGCATCTCGCGGTCAGCGTGCAGCGCGACGTGGACCCGGCCCTGATAGGCCGTCAGCGCGATCCCGAGAGCCTGACCACGGGCCAGCGGCGCGATCGGGTACACCTCCTGCAATTGCGCTCCGGCGAGCGTCAGGGTCCGCGCGGGGATGGGTACGTTTGTGATCATCGTGTCGAACAGTAGGGGCGCTCCGTGGCGCGCCAGCGGTCCGGCGACCCGGTGTACCGCGGCCGGCACACGGTTGGCGAGCACCGGGATCGCGCCGGGGCCACGAGCGAACCCGGCGGCCTTGTGGCGGTCCATCGCCGCCCGGATCTGCCGCAGCCTGGCGAGTGGGTCCCTCTCCTGGACGGGTAGGTCACACAGGTACCCGGAGAGCACGTTGCCCCTGCGTGGATCGTCGGCGCGAGTGCGCCGGCTGACCGGGATGAGCGCCCGCACGCTGAGGCTCTCCGCGCTGTGGCCCTGTTCGGCCAGCCAGTCGCGTAACGCGCCGGTCACCACTGCCAGCAGCACGTCGTTGTCGGTGCCGCCGTGACGCTTACGTATCTGCCGGACGGCGCCGACGTCCAGTCGGAGCAGGGCCAGCCGTCGGTCGGCGGATGCAGTCCGGACAATGGTCGTGCTGTCGGCTGCTTTCACGGGTGCGATGGCGGCTGCCGCGAGGCTGTCGGTGGACGTGCCGGCGAAGGACGGCCCGGCCGAGCCGCCGTTGGGTGAGGTGCCATTGGGTGAGGTGCCATTGGGTGAGGTGCCCAGTACCGGTGACAGGAGCGAGCCGAGGCGGGCACAGGCCACTATGGACGAGGCGATCCCCACCGTGCCGACCACCTGCGCGATCGCACCCGGAAGGCCCACGGCGTTGCGGGCCAGGCCGGACAGTAGCCGGTCCGGACGAACGGCCACTCCGGCGGCCGCTCGGGCCATCCCCACCAACGACGACCGTGACCCGGCCGTAGCCTCGTCCGCCGAGGTGGATATGCCAGGCAGCGCGTCGGCGTACCCGTCGAGCAGACCGACGCTCAACTCCACCGCCCGCAGGCCATCCGCCATCGCGTGGTGGAGTTTGACCAGTATCGCGAAGCGACCGCCACGCAGGCCGGTTACGACGTGCAACTGCCACAAGGGGCGGTTGAGATCGAGCGGTTCGGCCATCAACTTCTCGGCCAGGGCTGCAAGGGCACTCTGCTCGCCACGGTTGAGCTTGTGCAGGTGGAGATGGCGCGTGATGTCGAACGACTTGTCCTCCTGCCACACCGCGGCGCCCAAGGGCAACCACATGGGCCGCACCCGCTGATGTAGGTGTGGCAGCCGTGCGATGCGCTCGCCGAGCACCGCGAGCAGGCGCGTCGACTGGATCCTCCGTTGCGACTGGAACACCGCAAGCGCTCCCAGGTGCATCGGCGCTTGTGGGGATTCCAGACACAGGAAGGCAGTGTCGAGAGCGCTCAGTCGTTCACGATCCATCGGTGACCTGTTTCATCGCGCATCGTCTTTCACGGTGTTCCGCTCCCGCGTCGCTCATGTTTTGCGCTGCTCATGTCTTGCGCTGCTCATCCGTCACACGGTGCCGGGCCACCCCACTGAACCGTAATCAAATGACTACGTGGAGTCGGCCGCGTGTGTCCGGCGTTACGATCCCCGTGCGACCCGGTCATGGTGGGCCTGACTGCGTACCCGGGTCTTCGCCCTTCGCCGTGCAGCGACACGATCTCCCCATTGCGCACAGATAAACCTGTATGTAGGAACGTCGAAGGTATTAGCGCCGGCGGTGACTCCCGCCGATCCGGATCTCGCCCCCGTCGGGCGCCATGCGACCCCCGGGGACGGCGTTCCGGAGATGCTGCCGGGCTTTCCTGACAAGAGCCGACGCCGCTGGATCGACCTGCCTGACCCGCGTGCCTGACCTACCCTGCCTGACAGCCCTGCCGGTCCGATACGGAACCCGACGGTGTTGATCAAGATTGGTGAGGTTAGCCTAAGCTTCCGCCCGCCTCATGGAGTGATCGCATGTCCCCTGCCAAGATCGCGCTTCTTGGTGCTGTTGCCGGGTTCACCATCTTCCTCGGCTTGCCAATCGGCCGGCTGCGCTCTCCGGCGCCGCGGCTGCGGGCGCTGCTCAACGCGACCGCGATCGGCGTACTGCTGTTCCTGTTTTGGGACGTGTTGGCGCACGCGTGGGAGCCGGTAGACAGCGCCGTCGCCAAGCATGACTATGTGCCGGCCGCCCGTTACGGCCTGGTGCTGGCACTGGGCGTGGCCGTTGGCCTCGCGGGACTGGTGTATTTCGACCGCTGGATCGCCCGGTGCGGGAGCGGCCTGACCATGGTCGCGGCCGCGACCGTCGATGGCGAGGCGCCGGCAACCGAGCGGGGGCGGATGTGGCGGAGCGCCGCGGGCCAGCTCGCGCTGCTGATCGCGGTCGGTATCGGGCTGCACAACTTCGCTGAAGGTCTGGCCATCGGCAACTCGGCGGCCAAGGGAGAGATCGCTCTCGCGCTCCTGCTGATCATCGGCTTCGGGTTACACAACGCCACCGAGGGCTTCGGAATCGTCGCACCGCTCGCCGCAGCGGGAACCCGTCCTTCTTGGGGGTACCTCGGTGTACTCGGACTCATCGGGGGTGGGCCCACCTTCCTGGGCACCCTGATCGGGCAGCGCTTCACCAATGAGACCGTCAGCGTCGCGGTCCTGGCCTTGGCGGCCGGATCAATTCTGTACGTGGTTATCGAACTGCTCGCCGTCGGTCGGCGCATGGGGGCCAAGGAGATCACTACGTGGGGCATCCTGGCTGGACTTCTACTCGGCTTCGCCACAGATGCCATCGTCGTCGCGGGCGGGGCCTGACCGTGCCGGGCCTGACAGCTGTTCCTGGTCTGGCGGCTGTTCCGGGCCTAACAGCTGGTCCTGGTCTGGTGACTGTTGTCGGGCGATGAGCTGCCCGGTCTGACGCCGGCAACCGGTCCCGACGTTATAGCCGCGGTTCGGAGGGCGGGCAGCGGCAACCCACTGCTGGGGATCGGTCTCGATCCCCGGGCCGGGATGCCGGCAGATCGGCTGTCTGGTCCCGGTGGCGCCGACTCTGGCACTGACTCCGGCGCCGACTTCGGCACTGACTCCGGCGGCGGGCCGCTGAAAGGTACGGCCGCCGATCTCATTGACCGGATCGCTGCCCGGCTGGGCGGATGCGAGCGCCGGGTGGCCGCCTCAATGGTGGTCCTCGGCTACTCCGCCCGCCTGGTTGGCCCGGCCGTGTCGGTGCTGCTGCGTGAGGACATGCTGCTCGACCTACGCCCCTCGAACGTCCGGTTCGCCTACGACCCGCGGCTGGGATTCAGCCTGGATCTCGTACGGGCGGCGGCGTGGCGAGGTGATCAGGCAGCGCTACGTACCGGCTGGTGCCAGGTCGTCATCGACGACCACCTGCGGCCCGTCATTGGCGCGGTCCGGGCGGTGGTGCCGGTGGCAGCCGCGCTGTTGTGGGGGAACGTCGCCTCCGGGCTGGCCGGAGCATTGCGGGCCATGGCTTCTGGCGGAACAGTGGCTTTTGGTGGAACAGCGGCCTCTGGCGGAACAACCTCTGACACGGCGGTGTCGGTGTCGCGCTGCCACTCCGAAGGCCTATCCCTGCTCGACTACGGTCCCCTGCGCGGCAGCGGCGACCTTGCTGTCAGCTCGGCGTCGTTGAGCTTCGTTCGTCGCAGCTGTTGCCTGTACTACCGGCTCGACGGTGGAGGCATGTGTGGTGACTGCGCTCTCCTGCACGCCGGTGGTCGCGCGTAGCGGTACAGCCGCCGGGGTTGCTTGGCTGCGTTGCTGGCTACGGGGCACCCGCCGAAACACTCGCCGAGACACCCGCCGCCGCGGGCTCGGGCTGCCGCTTACGCGACCGGGTCGCCGGTAGCCGCAGCATCCCCTGCGACACCGCGACTCCGGTGAGGACGACGAGCGCGCCGACCGGCTGGTACCAGCTGATGTGCTCACCCAGCCCGACCAGCCCGATGGTGGTGGCGACGATCGGCAAAAGGTACGCGACCGAGGCCGAGGTCGTGGCGCCGGCGAAACGGGTGACCCGGAAGCTGAGCACGAACGCCAGACCGGTGCCGAGCACCCCGAGCGTCAGCACGCTGGCGATGACGTCGCTGGACAGTGCGGTCGGCGCCGGTGGCGCCCCGGCGACCAGCGGCGCCATGATCAGCAATGCGACGGCGGCGGTGATGAGCTGACCGGCCGGCACGACCAGGCCGGAACCGGCCAACCGGCCGAGGAAGCGCCGCTGGTACGGGGTCGCGATTCCGTAGCAGGCCGCTGCGCCAAGGCACATGAGCTGCCCGGTGAGTTGCACGCCCTCGATCCCGTGCCAGACCCCGAGGATGACGAGGACGCCCGCGAATCCGACCAGGATGCCCGTGATTCGGCGCGGCGTCATGCGTTCGGTACGGAAGACCAGAGTTGCCACCGGCAGGGCAACCAGTGGGGTGGTGGCGTTCCAGATGCCGGCGAGTACCGAGGAGACCCGCTGTTCGCCGTATGCGAAGAGGGTGAACGGAATCGCCACGCCGACCAAGCCCACCACCGCGAGGTGGCCCCAGACGCGCGGGTCGCGAGGGAGCCGCGCGCGGGTGACCAGCACCATCGCGAGTACGGCGATCGCGCCGGCGACGACCCGGCCGAGGGTGACGTAGAGCGGGTGCAGCTCGCGTATGCCGACCTTGATGAACAGGAAGCTGGAGCCCCAGATCAGTGCGAGCAGAAGGTAGCCGGGCAGCCAGGAGCGGAGATCGGCCGTGCCGGCATTTGTGCTGTCAGGACTGGTTGCGGCGTTCACCCCTGACACGTTGCCGCACTGGCCCGGCGTTGTCGCGCGACTTTCGGACGCCCAGGTGCCACTTACCGCCAACCGCGCCATGCGGCCGCGGTTACCTGTGGCCAGGACGAGGTGATTGCTGAAGCGGATAGTCGGGCACGATACGGTGCAAACCGCAGATCGAGACAAAGCACAGATCGAGACAAGCACAGATCAAGCCGCACGAAATGCTGTACTGAGGAGCGCCAGTGCCAAAGCTGCAGATCATCATCACGAGTACCCGCCCGGGGCGCGTCGGGCTGCCGGTCGGCCAGTGGTTCGCTGAGCGGGCGCGGGGCCACGGCGGGTTCGATGTCGAGGTCCTCGACCTTGCCGAGATCAACTTGCCGTTCATGGACGAGCCCCATCATCCGCGGTTGCGGCAGTACACCCGGCAGCACACGAAGGACTGGAGCGCCGCGATCGACTCCGGTGACGCCTACGTGTTCGTGATGCCCGAGTACAACTACGGCATGAACGCGCCGATGAAGAATGCGATCGACTATCTCAACCAGGAGTGGCAGCACAAGCCGGTCGGGTTCGTCAGCTACGGCGGGGTGTCCGCGGGTACCCGCGCGGTGCAGATGGCCAAGCAGGTGGTGAGCACGCTGAAGATGGTGCCCATGTTCGAAGCGGTGTCGATCCCGTTCGTCGCCCAGTTCCTCGACGACGAGCGCCGGGTCAACGCAAACGATGTGATGAACACGTCGGCGGACACGATGCTCGACGAACTGTTGCGCTATGCCGACGCGTTGGCCCAGCTGCGCGTTCAGGCCGCGGTCTAGCGAGGTTTCGGGATTCGCGATTCGCGAGTCGGTTAAGACTGGATCGGACGGTTGAGCGAGCGCTTCCGGCATGCCGTGAACGAGCGCCGCACGGTGTGCTGATTTCCTGGCCGGCAGTCGGCCCTGTGTGGCGGCCGGTGAGTGGTGACAGTTGTCCGGTGTCACTCGCGTCGGTGGTAGCGGTTGCGTTGGGGTTGTTGTTGGGGGTCGATGTATTGCGGTGGGATGAAGTCGGGGTGCCCGTCGGGGTGCTGACGGCACGGCGGCGCGGGTGGTCGCCGCCCGCGTGACCGCGTCCACCGCGCGCCATGCCGTCGCCGCGGACCTGTTGGCCCCCTATGCCGTCGCGGCCGCGCCGCGGGCTCCACACCTGTGGCTCGCGCTACCCGAACCGTGGACCGCGGGTCAACTCGTCGCAGCCGCCCGCCAGATCGGAGTACTGGTTTCGCCGGGCGATGACTACGCAGCTAGCCGTGCCACGCCAGCACACGGAGTCCGCATCGGGCTCAACGCGGACGTTGACGACGACCGGCTCCGCGAGGCTCTGCTGCAGGTCGTCGCGCCGTTGGCCGCCGGTCCGCTAGCCGGCGGCCTGAGCTGAGGGCGCACGTTGCAGGGTCGTCGGCGGCCTGAGCTGAGAGCGCAGGCCGCCGGCTGGCGGGTCAGTACGTGAATCGCGAGACGAGCTGCTGGAGTTCGGCCGCCATTCGGGCGAGTTCCGCAGCGGACTGCCGGGACTCCGTCACGCCGCCGGTGGTGGTGTGCGCCGCCGCGGCCACCGTGGTGATGTTGCGCGCGATCTCGTTGGCTCCCGT
>JAOPWA010000215.1 GCA_025965915.1 Dactylosporangium sp.
GCGCACTGGCGGACCATCCCGCCGCGCAGCGCGATCGTCTCGATCTCACCGGGCTCCACCCGGTGCCCCCGCAGCTTCACCTGGCGGTCCGCGCGCCCGCGGAACAGCAGGACGCCGTCACCGCGCCACAGCCCGATGTCGCCGGTGCGGTACACCCGTACCGGCGGCTCACCGGGCAGCCGCAGTACCGGAAAGCGGTCCTCGTTCTGCATGGCCGCGCTGCCCACGTAGCCGGTGGCGAGCCCGTCGCCTGCCAGGCAGATCTCACCCGGCTCGCCGGTCCCCGCGCGGACCTGCCTGCCACCGGATGTGGTGCGCAGTACCAGCACCTCGGTGCCCGGTAGGGGCCGACCGATCGGGATTCCGCCGGGCGTGTCGAGGTCAGCGTCCGTGATCTGATGGGTGGTGGCGAAGACGGTGGCTTCGACCGGGCCGTACCCATTAACCAGGATGATGTCGGGATGCCTGCGCCGGAAACGGGCGACGTGCGGAACCGACAGCCGCTCGCCGCCGGTCAGGACCTGCCGTACGCCGGCGAAGGCGTCAAGGTCCTCGTCGACGAGCACGTTGAACAGCGACGCGGTCAGCCACAACGAGTTCACCCCGGCGGCGACGGCGCGACGCAGCTCGGCCGGGGTCACATGGGCCGGCACGGCGAGCACGCAGGTGCCGCCGTGCAGCAGAGCCGACCACAGCTCGAGGGTGAAGGCGTCCCACGGCAGCGGCGCGGCGGACAGCGTCACCACCGTCTCGTCGAGCCGGGGATGTGGCGGGTCCAGCAGCGTGCGCAGGGTCGCCCGGTGAGTGGAGAGCACACCCTTGGGCCGGCCGGTACTGCCGGAGGTGAAGTACACGCAGAAGCCCGCATCCGGGTCGCGCGCCGCTTCGCCGGCGGGTGGGCGCGGCCCCGGTTCGCCGGCGGTCAGGTCCGACATGGACAGCACCGGTACGTCACCGTCGTAGCCGTCCGGGGCGGTGCCGACCAGCAGTGGCGCGCGGGTGTCGGCGAGCACGTCGGCGACCCTGGAAGCGGGCCATTCGACGTCAACGGCGCAGTACGCGGCACCGCAGCGAAGTGCGGCCAGCATCGCGACGACGAGATCAAGGCCGCGGGCCAGGCGTAGCACCATGATCGTCCCGGGCGCGACCCCGCGATCACGCAGCCGGGTGGCGACCTGCTCGGCGCGCGCCAGCAGTTCTCCATAGGTGAGGGTGCACGCGCCGTGCCGTAGCGCCACCCGATCCGGATGCCGTGCGGCAAGGTCTGCGACGACGTCGTCGACCGACGCGCGCCCGTAGCGGACCGGTGCGCCGGTCCACGCGCGGAACAGGTCGCGCTCGTACCCGCTCGGGGGCAGCTCCTCGACCGGCAGCTGCGGGTCGGCCGTCACCGTGCGGGCGGCGTGGCTGACGCGCGCGGCGAGCAGTGTCGCGTCCCGGTCAGGAGAGGTCACCGCCAGTTCCGCGCCGCCGGGCGTCAGCGTCAGGACGATCGGCGCGGTGACGGAGGCGTCGCCGTCGTCAACCCGGTCGACCACCAGGGCGTCCGGTCTGCCGGGTTCGGAGCGGCGGCGCAGTCCCGTCGCGAACGAACCCAGCGGTCGCGCTCCGTCGGCCGCCGTCACGGCCGCGTCGACGTTCAGGCCCGCGCCGCGTACACCGACCACCAGATCGCCGTCCGACGTGTACGGCCAGAGCGCGGCGGCGATTGCCGTGACGGCACGCTCGACCCGCCGCTCGCCGGGGGTGGCGGGCAGGTCCAGGTCGACGGCGACCCGTACGGCGGTCGCGTCGGCCCGCACCGGGGCGGCGGTCATGACGCCAGCCGCCGCGCGGCGAGGGCCACGAGCTCGGCGACCCGGTCGGTCAGGGCCTGTGCGGTCTCGGGGTGGTAATGGTCGGTGCTGTACTTGACGCCTACGACGAGCCGGCCGTCCATCACGTCTCCCTCGAACATCAGCTGGTAGCGCTCGCGCTGGCGGGGCGAGCGATGCGCGCCCGTGTCCTCGGCGGCGTCGGCGAGCAGCGAGTCGCCCGCGCGGCGTTCAAGCCGATCAAGCTGACTGCGGTAGTTCAGTCGCAGCGGGCCGGGTGGCAGGCCGCGCAGCGCGTGCCGCTCGGCGGTGTCCGGAGAGTTGAAGCGCAGCGCGTCGAAGCCGTATCGCCGGGGCGGGGCCGGGTCGGTGCCGGCGAGGGCGAGTACGCCGGCCGGCCCGGCTTCCGGCAGGCGACGCACCACCGGGTAGGTGGCCTGTACGTACCCGACCGTGCGTGACACGTCCAGCCCGCCCACGGCGGTGTCCCGGCTGTGGCTGTAGACGTCGATGGCCAGACTGTCCCGGCCGCTCCACTCGCCGACCGCGACGAGGATGGCGGACGTCAGCAGCGTGCCCGGCCGGGCGGCCGCCCGTGGCAGACCGAAGAGCAGGAGCTGGGTGTCGTCGGTGGACAGTGGGGTACGGGCGGTGCGGATCGACGGGAGCAGGCCGGGCCCCGCACCGTCCTGCGGCAGCGGGTAGACCTGCGACCAGGGTGCCGCGAGCCAGGCGCGGGCGTCGGCGCGCGCCTGCGGCGAGTGGACGTAA
>JAOPWA010000251.1 GCA_025965915.1 Dactylosporangium sp.
ACCGCGGCGGCGACCGCGGCGAACCAGCCGGTCGACCTGCCGAGAGTACCCACGGCGTCGTCGAGCAGGCTCCAGTCGAGCACCGGGTCGAACGACCGGCCGAGAGCCTCGTAGAAGCCCATGTCGACGAATTTCAGGATGGTCAGCAGACCGAGGACCACTCCGATGATCGCAGCCACCACCCGCCTCGCCCTCGCCGCGAGGGCGAGAAGGAGGGCGACGCCGAGGAGTGCCTCCACCGGGATTCGCACGAATGCACCAGGCGTGAGCCGACCTACCTGGTTGGGAGCGACGAGCGCAAAGAACACGAGCAGGCCGGCCAGGACGGTGGTCACCCGCGCTACGACAGGGTGCTTTGCGGTGCGATCGTCGCCACCGGCTCCGTCGTCGCGGATGCCCGCGACGTCGTCGCCCGGTATGCGCTCGGGGGCGCCGTCCGTCGTCCGGTGGTCCTCCGCGGTCGTCCGACCCTGAGCCGACAGCCCACGAAAGCGAGTGAAGAATGACAACCTGAGATCCTTTTCTGCACGCGGTCCGGTGATAGCTGGTCACCGTGGCGAACGCCGTCCAATGCCGAGCAGGCGGTCAGGTGGCCTCGGCTCCCACCGTTTTCGGCACCAGACCACCCCGTGGATCATCGATGGCTGGACCTGGCTCAGTTCCCGCAGGTCGACAGACGAACGGGAGGCCGGGCTTTCGGGCGGCACGGCTGGCCTTCGCTGCCAGGTAGCCGGCATTGACCGGGGACAGGTACACGCCGGTCGGCACACGCTCGGTCAACGTCAGCCCGAGCCGGGTGAGCTGTTCGGCCTTGTCCGGGTTGTTGGTCAGCAGAGCGCAGCGCTCCACGCCCAGGGCGGCGAGCATCTGGGCGGCGGCAGTGTAGTCACGCTCGTCCTCACGGTGACCGAGTGCGATGTTCGCCTCGTAGGTGTCCAGGCCGGCGTCCTGCAGCGCGTAGGCGTCGAGCTTGCTGTACAGGCCGATGCCGCGGCCCTCCTGCCGCAGGTAGAGCAGGAAGCCACCCACGCCCGCGATGCGTTCGACCGCCTCGCGCAGTTGCGGGCCGCAGTCGCACCGCTGGCTGCCGAACACGTCTCCGGTGAGGCACTCGCTGTGCGGGCGGACCAGCGGCGCGGGTCCGTCGGCCGGGTGCCGGTCCGGTGGTCCCGCCCAGTCACCCAGGCCCAACGCGAGGTGTTCCCGCGCGTCCACCAACCCGTCGAAGGAGAACACGCGCGCGGTCGTGGCGTACCCGTCGGGGAATCGGATCGGTACCGTCACCTGCGTCCGGACCGTTGCGACCGGCAGTGTTTCGTACATTATCTCCTCTTTCACACGGGGCTTTTCGACCCGACGGCCACGGACACCCGCCGCATCCGGCGGATCCGCGGGATCACCAGTACGCAGGCGCCGGGAAGGCTCGAGACGAGCACCAATGCCCCGTACACCACAGCGGTCGCGACTCCCTGCGCAACGGTCAGCCCGGCAGCGCCGAACGCCCACGCGGCCACGCCCTCGCGCGGCCCCCAGCCGCCGACGTTCACGGGCAGCCCCATGGCGAGGAGAGCCAGCAACGTCAGTGGCACCAACTGGGAGAGTGGCGCCGTTGCGCCCGCGGCGTGCGCCGCGATAGCGAACGTCGCCAGGTGCCCCGATACGACCACGACGGATGCGAGCACGATGCCCGGCCAGTTGCGGCGCGCGAGCAGCGCGCTACGGATGTCGGCCTTCGACGTGCGGAGCGCCCGCGGCAGGCGCGAAAGCCCGCTGCGCGACAGAATCCGCGCCAAGAGACCGGTGTGCGGCACGAGACCACTGCGCGACAGAGCCCGAGCCAGGAGTACGGCACCGAGGCCGGCCCCCACCGCTACCGCGGTCACGGCCGGCATGTACGACCGCACCGGCGACGGGCACACGAGCAGCACGATCAGCGCCATCACGGCCTGTACGACCTGACCGGCAGAGCGTTCCCATACCACCGCTCGGATGCCGCGGCCGACATCGCCGGCGTCCCGCCCGTGGCGTACCGCGCGGTGGACATCACCGAGCACACCGCCGGGAAGCGTCGCGTTGAGAAACACGGACCGGTAGCAATGGGCCACAGCGGTGCGCAACGGTAACTGCACACCGAGGCCACGGGCGACCAGGCTCCACCGCCAACCGCAGCAGAACGTGGTCAGAACGCCGATGCCGAGCGCCGAAGCGAACACGCGGGCGTCGATCACGCGCAGACCCTGGAGGAACGGACCGGTGCCCAGTCGCCACAGCAGAAAGGCGAGGATGCCCGCCCCGCCGAGCAGCCGGGCCCAGGCCCAGAACGACCGCGTCATCCGAACAGCCGGCCGTGTTGCGGGCAGGGCCGTGTGGGTCGGTGTCGTCGGTACGCTGCGCAACGGGCCTCCCGGGATGAGCCTCTCCTTACCAGACACGCACCGCCGGGGTCGCCGGTTCACGCACAGCCGGCGAGGAGGTCGTGGTGATGGACCACGACACCGAGCCGACCCGCCGCGGCCTCGGCCAGGCGGCGAGACGCATACGCCGCCGCCGGGCGGGCCAGCTCCGGCTGCTGCTCGCACGCCGCGGCCAGCCAGCCGCTGAACCACTCGGATGCCAGGTCGGCCCGGTCCGCGCCGAGCCGCCACGGGCTGGACCGGATCAGAACGCTGACTCCGCGCCGACGGAACGCGTCGACGCACGCGTCGACGGCGTCCGGTCCGAGCAGGCTCCGGCCGCCTGCCGTCCGGCGCTGATGGGCGTTGAACGCCTCAGCGATTGCCGCGTCCAGCGGATCGGTTGGTGTGAGCTCTACTCGGCCGATCACCGAAATGGTCAGCAATGCCGGACATCCGGCATCAACGCACGCAGCCACGACCCGCTCGACCTCGTCGGCGGTCAGCATGTCCAGCAGTGCTGAAGCCGTGATGAGGGAGGTACCGTGGAGATCGTCCGCCGTCAGCCGGGTGATGTCACGCTGTCGCACCTCGACGGTCACGGGTGCACCGTCGGCGGCGGCGCCAGCGGTGGCTTGCGCCAGCAGGTCGGCGTCGCGGTCGTACAGGACCCAGTGCTGGGGACCGGGCAACCGCGGGGCCAGCCAGCGGGCCATCGAGCCCGTGCCGCTGCCCAAATCGTGGATCACCAGACGCGGATTGGCCGCCAGGTGCCGCCGGATCGGTTCGACGAGCTCCGGCGCGCGGGCCGCGGTATCGGCCGACTCCCGCAGCCGCAGCCATGCCGGGGTGACGCGGGGTATGTCGGTGGTCATGCTGGTATTCCCATCAGGGTTCCCGAGACTAGCTCGGACGTGACCGCCCAGCCGGTCAGCGTGGTCCGGCGGGCGCGGGCGGAGCGTCGCAGCTGACGCCGCAGGTCGGGCTCGCGCAGCCAGCGACGCAGCGCACCGGCCAGCGCGGCCGGATTGTCGGGCTCGACGAGGATGCCCGGCAGGCTTCCGTCCGGCGCGCGGCCCAGGGCCTCGGGCAGCCCGTTCGCGGCCGTAGCCAGTACGGGGATCCCCCGCGCCAGCGCCTCGGTGACCACCATGCCGTACGTCTCGCCGCGCGACGCCAGCACCAGAAGGTCGGCGGCGACGTACGTGGCGTCGAGCTCGTCCCCGGTGCGCGGACCGACCAGGCGCATGCGGTCGGCGAGACCGTACACCCCGATCTGGCGGCGGAGCCGGTCGACGAAGCAGGGATCCCGGCTCAGCGCGCCGACGCACACGCAGCTCCAGGTCAGGTCCGCGACCTTCGCCAGCGCCTCCGCCAACACGTCGTGCCCCTTGTGCGGCGTGACGGCCGCGACACAGAGCAGTTCCGAGCCGGCGTCCGATCCGGGCGCCGGCGGCGCGGGATTCACTCCGGGCGTGGCGACGTGTACCCGGTCGGCGGGCAGCGCGTACTCCTTCAGCAGCCGGGCCTTCGTCCAGGCGCTCGTGGTGACGACCGCGCTAGCGGCCCCCAGGACCTCGCCCTCGGCGGCATAACTGGGGGCGTGCCCGCCTCCGCCGAACCCCGGCTCCGGCTGCGCTTGCCCGGTGTCGCCGAGCAGCATGTGTACGAGGACGACCAGGCGCAGCCGGCGCGCCACGGGTACCAGAACGTCCGGGACCGCCGAGGCGACCAGGCCGTCGAGCAGGACGACCGAGTTGTCGGGCAGGCCTGCGAGTACGCGGGCGAGTTCGGCGCGCTCCGCCACGCTCGGCCGTGGCCAGGCGCCGTGCACGGCGTGCTCGCGCACCCTCCATCCCGAGGCGGCGAGACCCCGGCAGACCTGGCGGTCGTACGCGTTGCCGCCGCTCGGTGTCGCCGGATCGTCGATGTCGTTCGGCAGGACGACATGCACGTCCCTCATAGCGACCGCTCGTAGCTCGCCCAGGCGATGTGCGACTCGTGGAGCGTGACGGCGATCCCGGCCAGTCCCCGGGCGCCAACGCCTAGGGCGCCGGCGTGTACGCGCTCGGCGAGGCGGTCGGCGATCACCTGGGCGAGCGCCTCGGTCGACGTGTTCATGCTGGCGAACGCGGCCTCGTCGTCGAGGTTGCGGTAGTTGAGCTGGCCGAGGACGGCGCTCAGCTCCTCGGCGGCCCGACCGATGTCGACGACGATGTTGTCGGCGTCCAACTCGGCGCGCCGGAATGTCGCGTCGACCACGAACGTCGCGCCGTGGAGCCGCTGCGCGGGCCCGAAGACCTCGCCGCGAAAGCTGTGGGCGATCATGATGTGATCGCGGACGGTCACGCTGAACACAGGATCAATCTCCGTCGTAGGTGATGAGATGGCACAGCCCGGGCAGTTCGCCCGCGGCCAGTCGGGCGAGCACGTCGGGTAGTTGTTCGAAGCGGAACTCGTCGGTGATCAGCGCGTCGAATGCCGGATCTCGGAGCAGGTCCAGGGCGAGCGCGAGGCGGTCGGCGAAGGTGCGGCTCGCTCGCCGGGCCGGCGAGACGGTACCCACCTGGCTGCTGCGGATGGTCAGCCGGCCGGAGTGGAACGACCCGCCGAGCGACAGGCTGACGTCGCGGTCCCCGTACCAGCTGAGTTCGATGACCGTGCCTTCCGGTGCGAGCAGCTCCAGCGAGCGCTGGAGCCCGGCCGAGGTCGCACTTGCGTGCACGACGAGATCACGGCCGGCGTCGGCGTCCGCCGGCAGCGCGAACTCCACGCCGAGCGCCCCGGCGACTGCGGCCCGGGCCGGATCGGCGTCGACCAGCTGGACCCGGACGCCGGGGAACCGGGCGGCGACGGCCGCTACGCAGCAGCCGACCATGCCGGCGCCGACCACCGTGATCCGGTCGCCGACGAGCGGCGCGGCGTCCCACAGCGCGTTCACCGCCGTCTCCACCGTGCCGGCCAGCACGGCCCGAGCGGACGGGACACCATCGGGTACTGGGATGACGGCGCTGGCGGGGGCGACATACGCGGTCTGGTGGGGGTACAGGCAGAAGACACGGCGGCCGAGCAGCCCCGAGGGACCCTCCTCGACGACGCCCACGTTGAGGTATCCGTACTTCACCGGCCCGGGCAAGTCGCCCTCCTGGAACGGCGCGCGCATCGCGGCATACTGGCTAGCGGGTACGCCGCCGGAGAAGACCAGGGTCTCGGTGCCTCGACTGATGCCGGAGTACAAGGTGCGGACGAGTACCTCGTCGGGGCCGGGGTCGGGCAGCGTCGCCGACCGGATCTCGCCCGCGCAGGGCGCGCGTAGCCAGAAGGCGTGGATCTTGCGCGTCATCGGGGTACTCCTCACCCAAGCCGTGTCGATTGAACCGACCGGCCGATTCTTGCGTGTGCACGATCAAGATGCACCCCTAGTCACGGAGGTCCGGTGCCTGCGGTTCGAACGGGTCCCATAATCGGCCTGACTGTCCAGTTTTTCCTGCTGGCGGCCCTGGCCGTGACCGTCGGTCTCGGCGCTGTGGGGTGGCTGACGGGTGTCGGGTACGGGCTCGCCATCTGCGCCGCGCTCACCCGAGGTCTGTCCCGGGCAGGTGCCAGCGCGCTGGGGCCGGCCGACCGGGTGACGCTGACCCGCGCGACGCTCATCGGCGGCGTGGCGGCGCTGACTGCGGACTCCTTCGATCGGCAGGTACCCGTCGGGGTGCTGGTCGGCCTCACGAGCGTGGCGCTCATGCTCGATGCGGTCGACGGCCGGGTCGCCCGGAGTACGGGTACCGTCTCCGCGCTCGGCGCACGCTTCGACATGGAGGTCGACGCGTTCCTCATCCTGGTGCTCAGCGTCTACGTCGCGCATCCGACGGGCGGATGGGTACTGACGGGCGGATGGGTACTTCTGATCGGAGCGATGCGGTACGCCTTTGTCGGGGCGAGCTGGATGCTGCCCTGGATGCGAGCGCCGTTGCCACCGCGCTATTGGCGCAAGGTCGTCGCTGCGACACAAGGCGTCGTCCTCGTGCTCGCGACCGCCGACGTACTGCCCCGGCCGCTGATGGCCGCCGCCCTGGCGGCATCGCTGGCCCTGCTTGCCGAGTCCTTCGGCCGTGACGTGATGTGGCTGCGGCATCACCGTCCAGTCCGGCCCGGCCACCGTCACGGTGCTGGACCGTCGTGGGTCGGACCGGAAACCGAGGCGAGGAAGCCCCGTGCCGTTGGACGCGCAGCCTGAAGTTGACGCGCAGCCTGAAGTTCTGATCAATGCCTGCGAAGACGATCCGGGTGGACGCCCAATGGTCCTGACGCGGGGCGAGCCAATACGCCGCCGGTGTCGACTGCGATGGCCCGCCTTCCGACCTGGGACAACTCTGCCGCATGCTGTTCACCGAGCCCCGGGGCATAGTGAAGGAGACACGGACGTGAGTCAGTTCGAGGCTGTCCTGTTCGACGCGGGCGACACGCTGATCCGACTTTCCGGCAGCGGCGAGAAGTTGCTGCACCGAGCGGCAGCCAACCTCGGTGTCGACCCGCTCGACCCGGAGAAGGTCGCGCACGTTTGGCGGCGGGTACTCGACCGAAGCAGTACGGCTGACGAACTAGCCAAAGGCCGTGACCTGTCGAACACCCGGCACCGGGATGTATGGATCGCGCTGTATAACGCGGCCGGGTGCGAGCGGCTGGCTCCCGGGCTGGGCGAGGAGTTGTACGAGCTCACCGTCGATGCTGGGTCCTGGGAAGCGTTCCCGGACACCCTTCCGACCTTGAAAGCCCTGCGCGACCGGGGTCTGCGGGTTGGCGTCGTCAGTGACACCGGCTTCGACCTACGTCCGGCGATGGATCTGCTGGGACTGTCGCCGTTCCTGAACACCGTCGTGATGTCTTTCCAGTACGGGGTCTGCAAGCCTGCCGCCACGGTGTTCCTCACGGCATGCGACCAGCTGCAGGTCCATCCGGAGCGGACCCTCATGGTCGGCGACAACCCACTCACTGACTCCGGCGCGGTGGCCGCCGGAATGTACGTGTTCCTGCTGCCGCCCCCTGCGAAGACCGGCCCGCGCGGGCTCGGGCACGTCCTGTCCCTAATCTGAACGCGGCGCCTCGCGTACGTGCGTTACGCACGAGATCTACCAGTCGAGGTCGTCGATGACCGTGTACTGCACGCGGTTGCGAATCGGCGGCCTGGTGTACACGGATGTTCGCCTGCCGTTGGTGAACCGGTCACATAAACGGGGCAGGCCCTCAGCATGTCGGTGATGGTTGCGGCGACCATCGGTGTCGTCATCCTCGCGCTGCTGTTCGACTACACGAACGGCTTCCACGACTCCGCGAACTCGATCTCGACCGTCGTGGCCACCGGTGTGCTGCGCCCGCGCTGGGCCGTCGCGTGGGCGGCGTTCTTCAACTTCGTGGCGTTCCTGTTCTTCGGTACGGCAGTGGCGAACACGATCGCGCAGACCGTCAAGCTCGGCATCGCGAGTACCACTCTGGTCTTTTCGGCCCTACTCGGCGCGGTTGCCTGGAACTACGCCTCGTGGTGGCTGGGACTGCCGACGTCCTCGTCGCACGCCCTGATCGGCGGCCTGACCGGCGCGGGCATCGCGGCCGGCGGCCTGAACGCGATCCAATGGGGCACCGTTCGCAAGGCCGGCCTCTTCATGGTCATCTCACCGGTGGCCGGGCTCGTACTGGCTGCCCTGCTCATGCTCGTCACCCGGGCGATCCTGCGGCTTACGAAGTCGGACGGCACCGGACGGCCGGTCAAGGGCCTGCAATTGCTGTCCTCAGCCGCCGTCTCGCTGGGGCACGGCAGCAACGACGCGCAGAAGACGATGGGCGTCATCACGGCGCTTCTCATCTCCAATGGGTACCTTCAGCAGTCCAGCAACAAGCTGCAGATCCCGATCTGGGTGGTGCTCGCCGCGCACACCATGATCGCGGCCGGCACGCTGTCGGGCGGATGGCGGATCGTACGTACCCTCGGCACCCGCATCACACCGCTGCGACCGGCGGACGGCTTCGCCGCCGAGGCTGCCGCGGCGACCGCGCTGTTCACCTCGACCGCGCTGGGTGCGCCCGTGTCCACCACGCACACCGTCGCCGGCGCGATCACCGGCGTCGGTGTGGCGAAGGGCTCGGTGCGCTGGAACACCTTCGGATCGATGACGATGGCCTGGGTGGCGACCATCCCGGCGGCGGCGGTCATGGCGGCAGCCGTCTACCGGATCGTGAAACTGCCCCGGCCGATTTCGGCCATTCTTGTCGCCGCCGCACTCGTCGCGCTGGCCACGAGCGTCGTGGCCGCGACCCGTCGTACGATCGGGCCCGCGGACCTCGAACGTGAGATCAAGGAATACGGTCGCCGTTCCGAGCCGACCACCGCGCGGACCTGACGGCCGCCCCCTTCGTCCGAGTCGCGCCTCGGTCTCCCCCGCTCTCAGCGGCGGCCCGCCCATACCCCGACCGGCTCGTACTCCAACGGCACGTCAATATTGATCAGTTCGGTGTCGGCCGCGGCTTGGATCACGATCTCGTGCGGACCTTGGATCTTTGCCGCGTCGCCGGCGGCGACTTTCTGCCCGTCGAGACTGGCGTCACCGTCGATCACGTACAGGTAGCCACCCCGCCCGTTACCCCACGCGTGGGTGAGTCGGCGTCCGGCGGTCAGCCGCGCCACCCGTACCCGGGCGTCCTGGCACAGGTCCAAGCCCTCGTCACCGGCCGGACCCATGATCTGCAGCCACCGGTCGGTGCGGTCGTCGGCGGTGTGCTGGTGCTGCTGGACGCTGGACTCGGTACTCACTGCCGCGGGCAGAATCCAGAACTGGATGAACCGCAACTGGTGAGTCTGCGATGCGTTGCGTTCTGAGTGCATCGCGCCGCGGTGGCTAAACGACATGCCCTGCGCACCACCCGGTTCGAGACGGCCGTCGTTGCCGAGGGAGTCCGAGTGCTCGAAATGTCCCTCGACCACGTAGGTCAGCGATTCAATGTCGCGGTGGGGATGCATCGGCCACTCCGCGCCGGCGACGATCCGGTCGTCATTGAACACGCGTAGCGGGCCGACGCCCATCTGCTGCGGGTCGTGATAGCGGTCGAAGGAGAAGTGCCAGCGAGCATGAAACCACCCGCCGTCCTGCTTGAATATCTCCGCCTCGCGCCGGATGGTGAGCATCAGGACCTCGCCGCCTGTGGTCTGCCTGACCTTCATGCCCTCCGGGTGCCTGATCTAACCTGCCGGCCGGTCTACCGCTACTGACCGGCGTCCCCAGGCGCTGGCCGCCGGAGGAGCGCCACACGGCATCCTGGTCTACACGTCCTCGTCCCCAGGTGCGGTCGCGATCCTCGGTAGGCCGACGGGACGGGGCTACCGTGCCGCGCCGGCGAGCACAGTGAGGGCGTGTTCGCTGTGCGCGGCGGCCACGAGGACCTCGAAGCGGCTGGGTACGGTGGCGCTTCTGGACGTGAAATCGCGACGTCCCCCGGTCAGGCCATAGCCGACCGCGGCGAAGATACCCCCGAACAGCACACCCCACATCAGGCCCCAGACCATTGCCCGCAGGAATGTCGTGGTGCTCAGGATAGTGAGAAGCAGACCGACGAAGACGCCGAACCACGCGCCGCTGGCCGCGCCGGACAGTAGGGCCCGGGGCCACGTCAGCCGGCCGGTGACCTGCTCCACCATGCGCAGGTCGCTGCCGATGATCTGGGTCGTCTCGACCTCGAAGTGCTGGTCGGCGAGGTAGTCGACCACGCTCTGCGCCTCGGCGTATGTGGTGCAGGAGCCCAGCGACACCTGTTCGCCCGGCGGCTGCGCAGGGGTGCCTCTTCGGCTTTGCATTGTTGCCAGGTTGATCACGATTGCCTCCCGGCATTGTCGAGCATCGGTTGTCCTTCGGCCTTCTCGCATCGTCGAGGTGCAGCGGTTGCGTGATAGGCGAGGATCGTCACTGGATCTCTGTTGCACGCTGAGCGCCGACTGCCCAGGCCGGGTGCCGCTGTCGCGGTCCGGCCCGGCGTCGGGTTGTGCGGCGTGCGCTCGTTACTGCGGAACGACGACGACCGGGCACGGTGCGTGCTGTACGCAGTGTTGGCTGACCGAACCGAGCAGTATCCCGGCGAAGGTGCCGTGCCCACGGCTACCTACCACCAGCAACTGCGCGCCGGTTGCGGCTTCCAGCAGTACCTGGGTCGGATGGCCCTGGACCACTCGGGTGACGACGTCGACGGGCTGGTCCGGTTGGCCTGCCACTTCTGCGACTGTTTCGCCGAGAGTCTTCTCGGTGATCGCGGCGATGCTCTCGTCTCCGTACATCGCGGGCGTCCAGCCGGGCGAGTATCCGTACATCGCTGGGTCCTGCCATGCGCTGACGGCCTCGACCGTCGCGTCGATCAGCCACGCCTGTGTCATCGCCCACCGCAGCGCCTTCTTGGAGCACTGCGAGCCGTCGACCCCGACGACGATGCGGGGGTCGTGCTCGTTGGCCTGGTCTGCCATGTCAACCTCCTCGAAGCTGTTGCGGCCGCACCCCGTCAGGTCCCACCGCCGAGTGCGGCGGACCTGACGAGGTCGGCTGTGCGGATGGTGCATGTTCCGGTTCGCTGTGTTGTTGTGGCCGCGCAAGGGTGTTCCTAGGTGAGCCACGGCGCGCGTTGCACCAGCGGGGTGGCGGCCCACGTGCGGCCCAGGCCCAGGGTGTTGCCGGCGCCCAGGAGGGCCAGGACGATCAGCACGGCGGCGTAGACGAGGTGGTCGTCCATGAACGGGTTGCTGGCCGGGGGGAGCACGGCGGTCCACATCATGACGGTCAGCAGCGCGCCGGCGGCGGCAGCCAGACGCATCCCGATGCCCAGAATCAACGCCGAGCCGATGGCGAGCAGGGCAGCCATGAACAGCACATCAGCCACGCCCGTACCGGCGATGGAGTGGTAGAAGCTGGTGAATGGGCCCTTGGCGGCGGATCCCAGGAACCCCTTGGTCGGGCTGCCGCCGTTGAGCCAGGATTTCGCCGCGGTCGTACCATGGCCCAGTCCAAACGCCTTGTCCAGGAACGCCCACAGAAAGATCCACCCCAGCGCGAGACGGACGCCGGCCAACAGGTACCGGGCCGCCGTGGCCGAGCGTGCGTCGGTGCCGGTCGTGGCTATCGGCGCCGGCTCACGGCCATCAGGCATGGCACGGTCGACTGGAGTCGTGGGTCCCACGCCGGCGGCCCGAGGTCCGGCAACGTCCGGCATTAGAGCTATCGGATCGGCGGTAGCGGGGATCGTGGCACGTACAGCGGTGTTGTGATCGTTGGCGATGTTGACCATCGCACTCACGTTCCTTCGCATTTCTTATGGATCGGGTTCCCGCAGCGCGAGCGCTCGCGGGTGGGTCTGAAGGGCGACGAGGCCGCACGCGTGCGTCGTCTACCAGGCTGCAGACAGGTCGGGTGATGAAACCTCGCCAGCGGTTGCCACCCGCACGTCAAGCGGTCTGGCCGCAACGCACCGGTTGGGTCGGATGCGCAAGGATTCACTCGGTCATGACGCCCTCGGCTCGTGGGCACATCGAAGACGGCGGCGGGCTGACGGCCACCGGGGACCCGAGCGACAACCTCACCCTACGCTCTATTGCCCTGACGAGCGCCACGGAAAACGATCGGCATGATTGTTGGCCCCGCATCACGTGTCCGCGCTGCAGGACCTGCGTGCTGCGCGTCGCAGCCGGATGCCTTGATGATGGGGTGATCAAAGGCGTCAACGGCCACCGCGGCTGCGAGGTTCATGTCGATTGCTTGGCGGACGATCGCCGAGCAATCGACGCCCGCCACGACCACGGCGAACCCGGAGGACAGGCGTAGGGTGAAGGTGTCGCTCGGGACCCCGGTGGCTGACAGTTCGCCGCTGGCGGACGCATCCACTGATCGAGGTCATCATGACCGGACGAATCCAGCACTGCGAATCCTCGCCTGTCACGTGGTAGCGACGCCCGGGGGTCTCGTTCGCAGCGTCTGACCGATCGTGCCATCGCGGGAGCAGACGGCTCACGTCACCGCTTTTTCAATCGCCCAAACCCGGCCCAGTTCTGCTGTGGCCGCGGTTGGGCGAATCCCCAACCTCCCGATGCACGTCGGAAGGCAGCGGCTGTGAACGCCGCACCGCAACACCTCCAAGATCTTTACTCGCCGAACGATAGGCGCCAGCCTCGTACCCTGCTTCCCTTACGGATACTCGGCCACCGGCTCCAGGAAAGGAAACCCGATGCCATACATGTGGATCATCGCAGCCGTAGTAGTGACGCTGCTGTTGCTCTCCCTCGCTATCCGGGTCGTTAAGCAGTACGAGCAGGGAGTGCTCTTCCGGCTCGGGCGCGTCATCGGGGTCCGGAAGGCCGGGCTGACCGCCATCATCCCGGTCGTGGACGTCCTGCACCGGGTGACCCTGCGCATCATCACCATGCCCATCCAGTCCCAGGGCATCATCACCCGAGACAACGTCAGCGTCGATGTATCCGCCGTCGCCTACTACCGCGTCGTCGACCCGGTCAAAGCGGTAGTGGCCATCGAAAACGTCGGGGCGGCCATCAACCAGATCGCGCAAACCACCCTGCGCAAGGTGGTCGGGCAGCACACCCTGGACGAGACGCTGTCCGAAACCGACCGCATCAACGTCAACATCCGCGAAATCCTCGACGTGGCGACTGAGGAGTGGGGCGTGGTCGTCACCCTGGTCGAACTCAAGGACATCCAGCTCCCCGAAAGCATGAAACGCGCCATGGCCCGCCAAGCCGAGGCCGAACGGGAGAAGCGCGCCAAGATCATCGCAGCCGAAGGTGAGGCCATGGCGGCCGACGCCCTCGGTACCGCCGCCGACATCATGATGGCCCACCCCCTCGCGCTGCAGCTGCGCAACCTGCAGAGCCTCGTCGAGATCGGCGTCGACAAAAACACCACCGTCGTCTTCCCTGCCCCGCTGATGAGCACCATCGGCGAACTGGGAGCCTTCCTGGCCCGAGAAACCGCAGCCGCGAACGCCGCGCCATCAACGGCGACAGGCCCGGACACATCGGAGACCGAGCTGGTAGCCAACGGAAAGCCGCTCGGATCCTCAACGACGTAGAGCCGACCGCCTGCCGAGGCGATCAACGTCGCCCGCGCCGACCACGTGGAGGTTCCGGTTGCCGGTGCGGCGGTGCAGGGCAAGCCGGCGCATGTGCTGGCCGGGACGGCTGACGATGCCGATCTGCTGGTGTTTGGGCGACCACGGCCACGGCGGCTCTTCCACGCCGTGCTCGATCGCAGGGGAGAGACCCACGAAAGGAAGCCATCGTGCCCACCGAATCGCCAACCCAGCCAACCAATGCCCACGCCGACGCCCAGGCCATGACCCAGGCGCTGACCGAGGCGGCCACCGCGGCGGGCTACGCCCCGTCGATCCACAACACTCAGCCCTGGCGCTGGCGCCTGGCCGCCGACACGTTGGACCTCTACGCCGAACGCAGCCGGATGCTCGAAGTCACCGACCCCGACACCCGGCTCGCAACGCTGAGCTGCGGAGCAGCCCTACACCACGCCCGGGTCGGCCTCGCCGCGCAGGGCTGGCACGCCACCGTGGCCCGGATACCGAACCCAGCCGAACCCACTCACCTCGCACAACTGCGCGTCGACGGGCCGGTACCGGTCGACCCGCAAGCGGTACATCACGTGCAGACCATCCGGCTGCGTCACACCGACCGCCGCCCCGTGACCGGCACCCCGGTCAGGCGCGACGATCTCCAAGCGATCACCGCGTCCACCGAGACCGAGGGCACGTGGCTGCACAT
>JAOPWA010000262.1 GCA_025965915.1 Dactylosporangium sp.
CCACGGGCGCGTCCAGAAGGCCGTCGACCCGCTTGACGAACTGGCGGAACTGCTCGGCGCCCGCCTCGTCGGCGGTACCGTGCCCGGCTATCAACAGGGGTGTGCTCATGCCAGTGGATCTCCGTACAGCAGGGCATTGACCGCCGCGGCGGCTACGGCCGAGCCGCCCCGCGCGCTGACGTTGGACAGTTGGGGCAGGTCGGAAGCCCGCAGCGCCGCCTTGGAGTCGGCCGCGCCCACGTAGCCGACGGGCAGCCCCACGATGAGCGCCGGGCGCACCTCGCCGGCTGCGGCGAGGCGTAGCAACTCGAACAGGGCGGTCGGGGCGTTGCCGACCGCCCAGACACCGCCGTTCGGGGCCTGCTCCGCCGCCAGCCGGATGGCCGCCGCCGAGCGGGTCAGGCCGGCTGCCGCGGCCAGGTCGCGCGCCGCCGGGCTGCTCACCAGACAGATCGACGGGTACCGCGTGATTCCGGCGGCCACCATCGTCACGTCGACGACGAGCGGGGCGCCGTTCGCCAGGGCGGCAACGCCCGCCTCCAGGGCCGCCTCGGACATGACGAGATCGTCGAGCCATGCGGGGTCGGCGGTGGTGTGGATGATCCGTTCGGCCACGTCCCGGGTACGCCTCTGCAACGCGGACGTGTCCACGACCGAGCGGAGGATCCGGTACGACTCGGCCTCGATGGGGTGTACGACCCGGGTCACGAGTCGTACCGCTGATCGAACCCAGCGAGCTTCCACACCGCGACGGCGCCGCCCCAGGCGAGGACGAACGCGCCGACGATGACGTAGCCGAGCGCCTCGAAGTGGTCTGCGATGCCCGCGTACGCGCCGATCGGGCCGCCGACACCCGTGAACTCGTCGACCAGGCCGGCGAGGTACACCGATGCGATGAACAGCGCAACGACGACCGTCATCCCGGTCGTCGCCAGGTTGTAGTAGAGCCGCCGGGCCGGGTGGCGGTACGCCCACGAGTACGCCCGGGTCATGAGCAGCGAGTCGGCGGTGTCCATCGCCGACATCCCCGCGGCGAACAGCAGCGGGAGCGTAAGGATCGCGAGGGCCGGTACCGCACCCTGCGAGGCGGTCGACGCCTGCAGCGACAGCAGCGTCACCTCACTGGCCGTCTCCATGCCGAGGCCGAAGAGCAGGCCGACCGCGAACATGTGCCAGCTGGATCGGATCAGGTTGCGGATTCGACCGCCGAGGATCCGGTTCATCAACCCCCGGTTGACCAGCTCACGGTCGATGGTCGCCTGGTCGACGTCGCCGCGCCCGAGGCCGCGCCACAGCCTCACCATGGCTACCAGCACCGTGGCGTTGAGGACGCCGACCAGCAGCAGGAAGCAGACCGCGATGACGGCTGCGATAAGGCCGCCGACCCGCTGAAGCGCCTCGACGTGCAGCGTACGTGCCGCGAACGCGACGACCAAGGCCAGCACGAGCACCACGGCCGAGTGGCCCATCGCGAAGAAGAAGCCGACTCCGACCGGCCGACGCCCGCGCAGCAGCATGAGCCGGGTGGTGTCGTCGATCGCGGCGATGTGGTCGGCGTCGAACGCGTGCCGGATCCCGAGGACGTACGCGAAGGTCCCGGCCGCGGCGAACGTGCCCGCCGCCGTCAGGCTGGTGCTGTAGTACAGGTAGAGCGACCACCCGGCGATGTTGAGGAGCACGACGGTCGCCACGATGCCGGACAGGCGCAACCGTTCGGCCCGGGTCCACGCCCCGCTGGGTGCCGCTGCTTCGCGAACGCTCACTCGGCCTCCTCTGTGAAGTCAATGGCGTCGACCGGACAGACCTCTACGCACTCACCACAGCCGGTGCACAGGTCGTCGCGGACGTACAGGCGGCCGCCGTCGGGACGGATCGCATGGGTGGGACAGGTCAGGAGGCAGGCCCCGCAGCCCTGGCAGCCGGCGATCGTCACGGCAGGCCCTGTCACGGCAGGCCCTGTCACGGCAGACCCTGTCACGGCAGACCCTGTCACGGCAGCCATCGGTACTCCCGCGGCGTGACCATCCGGCCGGCCACCTTCTCGGTGCGGCTAGACCCGACCAGGACCACGGTGAACATGTCCACTTCTGCCGGATCTGCCGCGAGGTCGGCGAGCGTGGTGACGCTGACCCGCTGCTCGGCACGGCTGGCCTGCCGGACGAGGCCGACCGGGGTGGTGTCGGGCCGGTGCTCGCGCAGGATGGCCAGCGCCTCGTCGAACTGTGCCTGCCGCTTGCGGCTGCGGGGGTTGTACAGGCACACCACGAGGTCGGCGACTGCGCACGCACGCAGCCGTTCGGTGATGACCGGCCACGGCGTGTGCAGGTCCGACAGGGACAGGTACGCGTGGTCGTGGCCCAGCGGCGCACCGAGTAGCGCGGCGGCGGCGAGGGCCGCGGTGACACCGGGTACGGCCTCGACGTCGACGTCCTCGCCCGCCAGTTGCAGGGCCGGGGAGGCCATGGCGTACACCCCGGCGTCACCGGAGCCGATGAGCGCGACGGCATGCCCGGCGGTCGCCAGCTCGGCAGCGGTACGGGCCCGCTCCTCCTCCGCGCCGAGGCCGCTCGCCACGATTCTGGTGCCGGGCGTGAGGACGTGGCGGACCTGGTCGACGTACTGGTCGAGGCCGACGACGATGCCGGCTCTTCTGAGCACGGCCGTTGCCCGGGGCGTACGCAGGTCCTCGGCGCCCGGGCCGAGGCCGACGATGCTCAGCCGGCCGCGCGGGGTCAGCCGGGCGAGCGCCACGGTCGCCATCGCACTGGCCCGTTTCGCGGCGATCAACTCGGCGCTTCTGCCCGCTTCCCGGGCCGCCGTCAGAGCGGCGGCTTCGGCGACGCTGGGCGTGCCGACGGCGGCGTCGACGACCTCCGACGGGTTGGGAACGTCGACCGTCTTCAGTACCGCTGCCGGGTAGGTCAGCAGCGGCCAGCCGTGCATCCGGGCCACCTGCACGATTCCCGGCTCGTCGGCCTTGAGGTCGACGGTGGCGAGCGCGCGGACCGACTCGGCGACCACTCCGGCGTCGGCCAGGGACTTCGCGATCAGCTCATCGATCTCGCCGGCGGGCGCGTTGCGGCTCGCGCCGACCCCGACGACGAGCGACGGCGGCCGGTAGACGAGATCCCCTTCGGCGCCGGCGCGGTCCGAAATCCTCAGCGATCGTGGACGGTCGGCGGTGTCCGAGGTCCCGGAGGAGGCGAGCGCAGGGACC
>JAOPWA010000273.1 GCA_025965915.1 Dactylosporangium sp.
GGCGTCTCGGTGACAGTCCAGACCCGTCGGACCTGCTGCCCGCGGTGGCCGACGCGGCCGCGGCGGCGGTCCGGGCGAGCCGGGTCATCGTGCTGCTGCACGTCGGGGCCGGTCCCGACCGGTTCGCGGTCTGGCCACCGTCCGGCGCGGACGACCCGCCGGCCTCCGACCCGGTGGCCGCTGGCCTCACGGTCCCGGTGGTCGACCGGGCGGAACGGCTGGGCAGCATCACCGTCGAGATGCCAACCGGCCGCCCACTGCGTACGCGGGAGCACCGGCTGCTGGCCGACCTGGCGGACCAGGCCGGCCTGGCGTTCCGTAACGCCCGGTTGGCCGCTGAACTGTCCGGGCAGGTGGAACAGCTTGCCCGGCGTACCCATGAGCTGGCCGAGTCCCGCCGCCGGCTGATCAGCGCCGGCGACGCCGAACGGAGCCGACTCGAACGCGCGATCGCCCGGCAGGTCATCCTGCACCTGACCGCACTCCCGGACCACCTGCGCCACCTGTCCGACCTCGACCACCAGGGCACCGTCGCCCTGGACGCCGCGCAGCTGCAACCACTGGTCGACACCCTGACCACCGCCCTGGAGGAGTTGCGGGAGATCACCCGGGGCGTGTTCCCGGCCCAGCTCGCCCGCTCCGGTCTTCCGACAGCGCTCGCGTCGCTGCTCGGCCGGACCGGGAGCATCGGGCGGCTCGTGGTCGAGAACCTCGCCGCCGGTCGACGATTCGATCCCCGGATCGAGGCCGCCGCGTACTTCTGCGTGGCGGAGGCGATGCGCGACCTCGGCGGCCCGGTCGTCGTCCTGCTGGACGCACCCGGCGATCAACTGCGGTTGGTGGTGACCGGCAGTGACCGTGGTGGACTCCCGCTGGGTCACATGCGCGACCGTGTCGAAGCGGCCGGCGGCTCCGTGTCGATCACCGTGGAACAGGGACACGCCGTCATCGAGGTCCGCGCGACAGGGCATCAGCGACCGGCGGTGGACCACGCTTCCTCGAGCTGGTCCGGGCCGAAGGCCGACTTGGTCACGTAGGCGGAGGCTCCCGATTCGGCGACGAACTGCTCGCCGGCGTCCTGGTCGTAGGTCGAGAGCAGCACCACCACCGGCGGGCGGTCGTGCCCGAGCAACCGGCGGGTGGCCTCCAACCCGTCGATGCCGGGCAGGTTCACGTCCATCAGGACGAGATCCGGACGCAGCGCCGAAGCGACGACCAGGGACTCTTCGCCGGACGACGCCTCGCCGACGACCTCGAAACCGGGGGTCTCGCGGACCACGGAGGTCATGGCGCGCAGGTACGCCGCCTGGTCGTCGACCACCAGCACTCGGACCACCGTCACCGCGGGCACACCTCCTGGCACCAGTCTTGCCGACCCGGCGGGCCGGCCGGGAGGGGGCCAGCCGCACGGCTGGGTGCTCTACGCTCGGCCCATCCCGGGTGAGAACCCACGAGGGGGAGCTGGAATGGCAAGCCCCCTGGTCGAGACCAAGCTTTACATCCCGCCCCTACGCCGTGGCCTGGTGACACGGCCGCGACTGAGTGAGCGCCTGAGCCGTGGGGCGGAGTCGCGGCTGACGCTCGTCTCGACCCCCGCCGGCTTCGGCAAGACGACGCTGCTGAGCGCGTGGCTGGCCCATTCCCGCGCTGTTCCTGCTCGGTCCGGTGCTGAACAACCCCGACTACATCGTCAGCGCCGGCACCGACACCGACACCGACACCGACACCGACACCAGCGTGCTCCTGGGCTGCTTCCTCGACGTGGTCAACGCACTGGCCTGCATCGGCAGCGCCGTCGACCTGTTCTCGATCGCCAAGCGGCAGCACGAAGGCTTCGCCCTCGGCTCCGTGTGGCACGGGATCGCGGCCGCCCCGATCTTCGTCTGGGTGCTGTCGCTGGGCGTCTGGCTGGTCGTCAAGGGCTTCACGGCGTCCCCGATCACGGCTCGGATGGCCGCTGCCGGCCGCCCGCCCGCCCACCGCGACGCCTGACCGTCGACAACAACGGCCGGACCCACCCTGTGGGCCCGGCCGCTGTCCGTTCGGTCGCAACGAGGGGCTACGGGCGGGACGACCGGGCGTGGCTCGTGACGAGCCGTACGCGGAGCCGGTGGAGCTGCGGCATGAGGCCGTAGATGACGATCGGCACCGCGATCGTGACGAGGACGAACGTTCTCGCGAGGACGGGCAGCCCGTCCAGCGGGCCACGGAGCGCCAGGTTGAGGACGACCAGGGTGGGAAAGACGGCCAGCCAGATCATGAGCGCCAGTTGGTGCTTCGAGGGCGGCGGGACGGGTGTGGCGTTGGGGGACATGGTCGGAACTCCTTTGACGGTGGGGTGACCTGACGGGCGGGCTGTCAGGGCCGGGTGGTGCTCAGGTGGTGCTGGACCGCGACGCGGATGTCGTCGTCGACCAGGTCCGCGTTGAGCGCGATGGCGGCGGCGGACCCCTCCCCGGCGGCGGTGATGACCTGCGCTCGCGGATTGGCGGCGTTGCCCGCCACCCAGACACCGGGAGTCGTGGTGCGGCCGAATGGGCCGGTGACGGCCCATCCGTGGTCGTCCACGGCACAGCCCAGCCCCACGAGCAGGTCGTTGTTGGGGACCAGGCGAGGCCGGACGAACACGGCGGTACGGCGAATGATGCGACCGTCGGCGAGTTCGACGCCGGTCAAGCGGTCATCGTCGACGTCGAGCCGGCGTACCGGGCCGTCCACGATGCCGATGGCTCGGGCCGTCAGCTGGTGGCGCTGGTCGGCGGTGAGCACGTCGACGTGCGGGAAGAGCACGACGTCGGCCGACCACTGGCGGACGAGCTGGGCGTGCCCGACGGCGTCCGGCGTGCCGCCCAGCACGGCGAGCGGCTGGTCACGGACCTCGTAGCCGTGGCAGTAGGGGCAGTGCAGCAAATCCCGACCCCAGCGCTCACGCACACCGGGGATGTCCGGGAGCTCGTCCCGCAGACCGGTGGCAATCAGGACGCGGCGGGTGCTCAGCGGAGGGCCGTCGGCCAGGCGGACTTGCAGGCCCGTACCCGGGTCGTGGGTGATGCCGGTGACCCGGCCGTCGATCAGCCGGCCGCCGTAGCCCCCCACCTCCGCGCGTCCGATGGCGAGCAGGTCGTGCGGGGCAAGGCCGTCGCGGGAGAGGAAGCCGTACATGTGGGCGGCCGGGGCGTTGCGCGGCGCGCCGGCGTCGATGACGGCGACGCGCCGCCTGGCCCGGGCGAGGACCAGCGCCGCCGACAACCCGGCAGCGCCGCCACCGATGATGAGTACGTCGTATTGGCTCATGACACTCAGCGTGGGCGCCCGCCGGAACGGTGACAATGTTAGTTGCTATTTCCGGGAAACCGCCGTGCAATGAGCGGGTGGATGACCTGTCGAGAATCGCCGCCGCGCTCGACCTGGTGGGCCCGCGACTGAAGCGGATCCGCGCCCAGCGTGGTGTCACCCTGACCGATCTGTCGGAGCGCACCGGCATCTCGAAGAGCACCCTGTCCCGGCTGGAGAACGGTCAGCGCCGCCCCAGCCTGGAGCTGCTCCTCCCGCTCGCCCAGGCCTACCGGGTGCCGCTGGACGACCTCGTCGGCGCTCCCGAGGTGGGGGACCCACGGATCCGGCTCAAGCCGCGACGGGTGAACGGGCGCACGGTGCTCCCGCTCACCCAGCAGCCGAACGGCGTCCAGGCGTGGAAGATCGTCATACCGGCGAGCCAGTCGGCGCCGAACCCGCGAGTGCACGACGGATATGAATGGCTGTACGTGCTCTCCGGCCGTATGCGGCTGATCCTCGGCGACCGGGACTTCGTCCTCGGTGTGGGCGAGGCGGCCGAGTTCGATACGCAGCTGCCGCACTGGTTCGGCAGCACTGGGGAGGGCTCGGCGGAGGTCCTGAGCATCTTCGGCCGGCCGGGGGAGCGCATGCACGTCCACGCGAAGTGAGGTGACGGCGCCCGGCCCGTGGGCATCGGCACACATCAAGCGGTCGGCTGAGCTTCTATGATCCGGGGATGGCGCCGACCCCGGTTCTTGCGACCAAACTGTTCGCGCCGGCCCGGCGCGCACAGCTCGTCGCGCGCCCCCGACTTGCCGAGCGGCTCGACACCACCCTGGATGCGGGCCACCGACTCACTCTGGTGTCCGCGCCGGCCGGCTTCGGCAAGACGACCCTGCTCAGCGACTGGCTCACCCACCTGGAGCAGAGCCGGACCGACATCCGGCTCGCGTGGCTCTCCCTCGACGACGGCGACAACGACCTGGCGCGCCTGCTCACCCACCTGGTGGCCGCGCTGCAGGGCGTCGGTCTCGCCGTCGACAGCTCGGCCCTCGAGTCGCTGCACACCGCCTCGGCCGCCGCCGCCCTGACCGCGATCGTCAACGACGTCACCAGCGCCGGCGAACAATCGCCGGACAAGCGGTGGATCCTCGTCCTCGACGACTACCACGCCATCACCGCCACCGACGTGCACGACGCGGCGACCTTCCTGCTCGACCACCTGCCCGACCACCTGCACCTGCTGGTGGCGACCCGGTCCGACCCACCCCTGCCGCTGGCCCGGCTCCGCAGTCGCGGACAGCTCACCGAACTACGCGCCGCCGACCTGCGCTTCACCCCCGCGGAAGCGCAGGAGTTCCTCAACCGGGTGATGGGGCTGGAACTCACCGGCTCCGACGTGCAGGCGCTCGACGAGCGCACCGAAGGCTGGATCGCGGGCCTGCAGCTCGCCGCACTGTCCCTGCGGGGCATTCCGGAGCGCGGTGGCATCGAGGGGTTCATCGAGGCCTTCACCGGCAGCAACCGGTTCGTCATCGACTACCTCGCCGACGAGGTCCTGGCCCGGCAACCCGTCCGAGTCCGCGACTTCCTGCTCCGTACGGCCGTCCTCGACCGGCTCACCGGCTCCCTGTGCGACGCCGTCACCGGCCGCGCCGACGGCACCCGAACACTGGAGGACCTCGATCGGGGCAACCTCTTCCTGGTCCCGCTCGACGACCACCGCTCCTGGTACCGCTACCACCACCTGTTCGCCGACGTCCTGCGGGCGCGCCTGCTGGCCGAGCAACCCGACCTGGTGCCTGGCCTGCACCGGCGGGCCGGCGACTGGTACGCCGCGCACGACCTCGTCGCGGACGCGGTCCGGCACGCGCTCGCCGCCGAGGATTTCGGCCGTGCCGCGTACCTGATGGAGGACGCGCTGCCGGACCTGCGTCGGGGCCGGCAGGACAGCCTGCTGCTGGCCTGGGTGCGGTCGCTGCCGGAGCCGGTCCTGCGCCGCAGTCCCGTGCTCAGCATCGTGTCCGCGTGGTCGCGGCTGATGTCCGGTGACCTCGACGCGGTCGAGGCCCGGCTCGACGACGCCGAACACGCACTGGCCGCCGGCGCCCACGACGCGGACCTCGCGGCCGGGTGGGCGGACACCGAGGATCTGCGCACCGCACCGGCGACGATCTCCGTCTACCGCGCGTCGGTGGCGCAGGCGCGCGGCGACGTCGCGGGCACGGTGCGGCACGCGCGGCACGCACTCGACCTGGCAAGACCTGAGGACCATCTGGTACGGGGTGCCGGCGGTGGATTCCTCGGCCTGGCCGCCTGGGCCGCCGGCGACGTCCAGCAGGCGCTGTCCACGTTCGGCGACGCGGTGCGCAGCCTGCACGCCGCGGGCAACATCGTCGACGAGTTGGACAGCACCGTCGTGCTGGCCGACATGTGGGTGGCCGCCGGCCGGCCCGGTCGGGCCCGCCGGCTGTACGAACAGGCGCTGCTGTCGGCGACCGGAAACGGTGAGCCGTTCCCCCGGGCCACCGCCGACCTGTACGTCGGGCTGGCCGAACTCGACCGGGAGCTCGACGACCTCGACAGCGCCGAGGCGTGTCTCGAGACGGCGCGGGTCCTGGCCGAACGAAGCTCCATCACCGAGAACCGGCACCGGTGGCCGGTGGCCATGGCGCAGGTGCGCGCCACCCGCGGCGATCACGACACCGCGGGGCACCTGCTCGACCGGGCCGAGTCGATGTACCGACACGGCTTCTACCCCGATATCCGCCCGATCGCCGCGATGAAGGCCCGCGTCCGCATCGCCGCCGGGGACCTGGCGCCGGCGGCCGAATGGGCCCACGATCGGGGCCTGAGCGTCGAGGACGACCCCGACTACCTGCACGAGTACGAGCACCTCACGCTGGCGCGGCTGCTGCTCGCCCAGCACCGCGCCGAGCGGTCAGGTGGCTCGCCGGTCGCTGCGGCGCTCGGACTGCTCGACCGCTTGTACGCCGCGGCTGCCGCCGCCGGGCGGGACGGCAGCGTGCTCGAGATCCGTACGCTGCAAGCCCTTGCCCACCACGCCCGCGGTGACGTCCCCCAGGCTCTTGCGGTGCTCGGCCGGAGCGTGGCTGAGTCTCCGGAGCCGGGCAGCCACGTGCGGCTGTACCTGGACGAAGGCACCCCGATGGTGGCCGTGCTGCACGACGCCGCCGGAGCCGGTGACAGCGGGGACGGCGCTGTGCTGCAGGGATGGGCACGCCGCCTCCTCGGACGCGCCCGGACAATCATCGTGAGTGCCGGGCCGCAGCAGCCCCTTGTCGACGCGTTGAGCCAACGGGAGCTGCAGGTGCTCCGGCTCCTCGACGGCGACCTGACCGGACCGGAGATCGCCCGCGAGCTCTACGTCTCGCTCAACACCCTGCGTACGCACACCAAGCGCATCTTCACCAAGCTCGATGTGACCACCCGGGCAGCGGCCGTGCGCCGCGCCCACGACAGGGGTCTCCTCTAGTCACTGGCCGCGGGGCCGGCTGTCACCACATCAATCACATCAGGTGGTGACGCCGACGCACATCACCGGCTCCTAGGTTCCAGGTATTCCCGAGGCACCCGCCACGGACCGACCCCGGCAAGGGGAAACACCATGGCCATCACCGGAACCACGCTCAGTCGATCGGCCGGCATCGCTGCCGCAGCAGCCGGACTGATCTTCATCGGCGTCCAGATCAATCACCCCCCCTTGGACGTCAGCACCATCACGACGACCGAACTGGCCGTCCGCGATTTCCTGAAGGTGCTGATGGCCGTCCTCGCTCTGGTCGGCATCACCGGCATGTACCTGCGCCAGGTGAAGCAGACCGGGGTGCTGGGCCTGATCGGTTACCTGCTGCTCAGCACGTGCTACCTCGTCATCATGAGCACGTCGTTCGTCGCCACGTTCGTGCTGCCCGCCATCGCCGGGACCGACCCCGCCTACGTCAACGACGTCCTCACCGCGTCCACCGGCGGCGCCGTCACCGGCGACATCGGTCTGCTGCAGACTGCGATCCGCGTCCAGCAGATCACGTACTTGGCCGGCGGCCTCGTCTTCGGCATCGCGCTGTTCCGGGCCCGCGTCCTGGCCCGCTGGGCCGCCGCGTTCCTCGCCGTCGGTGGCCTCGTCAGCGCCGCGCTCTCGGCGATGCCGGACGCCTTCTACCGACTGCTGGCCTTCCCGAACGGCATCGCCATGATCGCGCTCGGCTACTCGCTGTGGCGCATCGGGCGTACCGGGACCACGGCGATCCCTGCTGCCGACCACGCTGCGCAGCTGACCACGGCCGGTGCCGCATGACCTCGCGTACCGGCTCCGATCCGAGCACCCGGCCGGCGCCGCAGCGCCGGCCGGGGCCGCCGGGCGGCCCGGCCTGGCGCGTCCCGGTCGCACTGGTGATCCTCAGCATCATCCCGGTCGTCGCCGGGTCGCTCCGGCTGCTCGAGGTCGCCGGCGGCCCGCAGCTGCTGCCCACCAACCCGCGCATTGACGCCGTCCCCGCGCCCGTGGTCGCGCACATCGTCGCCGCAGCCCTGTACGCCCTCCTGGGCGCGTTCCAGTTCTCCGCCCGGCTGCGTCGCCGCCGACCGACCTGGCACCGCCGGTCGGGCCGGGTCCTGGTCGCGGCCGGTCTGGTCGTTGCCGGCTCCGGGCTCTGGATGACGCTGTTCTACACCGGAGCACCGGGCGGTGACCTGCTGTGGACGATCCGGCTCCTGGTCGCCTCCGCGATGGCCGGCAGCATCGTCCTGGGGTTCACCGCGATCCGGCGCCGCGACATCACCGCGCACCGCGCCTGGATGATCCGCGCCTACGCCCTCGGGGTCGGCGCCGGCACCCAGGCGTTCACCCAGGGCATCGGCGAGGCGGTCTTCGGGACCGGCGAGCTGAGCACCGCCCTCTCCATCGGCTCGGGATGGGTCATCAACGCCGCCGTGGCCGAATGGGTCATCCGCCGCCCGGCCGTGCGCCGGGCCGGACGCGTACGCACCCGCACCGCCCTGGCCGGTTCGTGATGAGCCCACACTACGAACTTCGCGTCGAGGGACACCTGGACGAGCACTGGTCGGCCTGGTTCGGCGGCCTGACCCTCACCCGTGAGGATGACGGCACCACCACCCTGCGCGGCGCAGTCACCGACCAGGCCGAACTGCACGGCCTACTCGCCAAGATCCGCGACCTTGGCGCACCCTTGCTCGCGGTCAGCACCAGCGCCGCCCCGGACCGTGGCGAGTGAACCCGACCGGCGTGGTGAAGACCTGACGGCAGCTGGACCTGGGCAGACGTGGAGCGGCGGTCATTACTCCGCGCGGACGGTGAACGTCGTGGTCAACACCGCGATGATCGGTCGGTGATCAACGAGATGTGATGCGCCGAGGAAGGTCGCGGGTTCCTAATCTGGCCCGGTAAGCAAAGAAGACTGCTCATCATGGGCACAGTGCGGACTTCGCCGTCGAGGCCGGGCCAGCAGTTGATGGGGTCCACCAGGCCAGTCCGTTTTGCATATGTCATCCGCGTGTGATCGATGGTCCTGGAACGGATCGACACCACGCAGCAGGCCACGACAGCGGCGGGCCGGGTGACCTGCGCTATTTGGCATTACGCGGCACTGATTGGCATGACATGGCAATGATCAACACGCGTCGATCTCAACTCTTAATCCGCGGGTTCGGGGTTCAAGTCCCTGGCGGCGCACCACAGGAAACAGGCTCCGACCTGGCGTTTTCGTCAGATCGGGGCCTTTTTCGTGTGCACCTCCGATAGGACCGGCCACCAGCGAGGTGTCCGGCCCAAGGTCCCTCGCGGAACTCCCGATCGAACTTCCTACGTGTGTCCGCCATCAAACTTCCTCTTCAGTCAGGCCTTCACGCCACGAGGGGACGGACAGGTTCCGTGATCGTGTGACAGCATGACCAGTCAAGGCAATTAGCGGCCCGGTCGGCTGTTTTGAGGGGACCGGAGGCACTGGTGGACGTCACGGTCGAGGTCGAGGGCGACCGCCCAGCGGACGAGCTGCGCTCGTTGCGGGCATGGTTAACCGCGGAGCAGGGTCTACGTGGCAGGGTCCGGCTCGCGGAGTCTCCACCGGCGCCTGGCACGCTGGGTGGGGTCGTGGAGGCGCTCACGGTCGCGTTGGGCCCTGGCGGGGTCGCCACCGCCATGGCGACCGTCCTGATCACCTGGATACGTCGCCGGACCGGCAAGGTCAGCGTGAAGGTGACGCGTGCGGACGGAGCGTCGTTCGAGTTCAGCGCCCCTCAGATCAATGCCATGAGTTCGGCCGAGATCCGCGCGGTAACCGCGGAACTGTCCCGCGCCCTCGACGGCCACGCCGAGGGGACCAGTGGTGACGCGAGCTGACTCAGCAGGCAATCGGCTCGTGACCGCGTTGAGTTCTGCTGGATCTCGAGTCCTGCTGGTGGGCTCGGGCAAGCACGTGAGCGGTTCTCGGCTGCCGGACGTGCCGGCGGTCACGGACACGGTTCGGGCCCTGGCAGGGGTTCTGGTCGACCAGTGCGGTGTGCACTCGGACAACCTCCACCCCCTCATCCATCCGCGGGATCCGTTCGAACTGGGCAGTGCCCTGACGGCGGTTGCCGACCAGGCTACGGACGTGCTCCTGATCTACTACATCGGTCACGGGCTCGTCAGCGGCGGCAACGAGTTGTACCTGGCGACCAGTGCGACCGACGACATGTTCACGGGGCTGGCGTACAAAGCGTTGCCGTACCAGGCGCTGCGCGACTCGCTGGGCACTTGCACGGCGAAATCGATCATCGTTGTGCTGGACTGCTGCTTCGCCGGGCGGGCACACGGATCGTTGGGCACCGCGGCGAACGACGCGTTCGAGTTGGCCGCGTTGGGTGGCACCTACGTGCTGGCCTCCTCCTCGAGGGACGAGCAGGCGCTGGCCCCTCCCGGGGAGAAGTACACGGCGTTCACCGGTGAACTCATGACGTTGCTGCGTGAAGGGGACCCGGCAGGGCTTCCGGAGCTCACGATCGAGCACGTCTACCACCATCTGCGTCGCGTGTTACCGCAACGCGGCCTGCCTGCGCCGGAGCGGCACCTCAGCGGCGAGGCCGGCAACCTGGTCCTGGTGTCCAATCCTGCGGCCGTACCACCGCCCACCAGGCGCCCGATCGGAGGCGAGGAGCCGGTGGCGGACCTGGTCGAGCAGCCATGTCCCTACCGCGGGCTGGACAGCTTCACGGCCGTTGACGCCAGGTTCTTCTTCGGTCGAGACAAGCTGATCTCCGATCTGGTCGGCCAGGTGGCGGCGTGGGCACACGACAGGCGTCCGATCGCTCTGGTCGGTCTATCCGGGGTGGGGAAGTCCTCGTTGCTACGCGCGGGGCTGATACCCGCCATGGAACGGGGAGAGTGTCGCCTTCCTGGTTCGCGAACCTGGCCGCACATGGTGCTCACGCCCGGCGAGCACCCGGTGGACACCCTGGCGGCCAGGCTGGCGCAGCCGGCGGGGATGACCGCGGACGCGGTCCAGGCGGATCTCCGAGCTGATCCGTTACGGCTCGTCGAGATCGTCCGTCAGGTGCTGCGCCGACAGGCCGGTGGAAGGGACGTGCGCGGCGGGCGGCTGCTGCTGGTGGTGGACCAGTTCGAGGAGCTGTTCACCGCCTGTCAGGACGATGACGAACGACGCATGTTCATCGAGGCGATCTGCGCTGCCGGCAAGGATACCGAGGACTCCGCCGAACCCCCGGTCCTGGTTGTTCTCGGGTTGCGAGCGGACTTCTACGGCCACTGCATGGCGTACCCCGAACTGATGGGCATTCTCAAGGACCGGCAGATTCCGGTCGCACCCATGAACCCCGACCAGATGCGCGAGGCCATCGAGAAACCCGCGGCGGCCGCCGGTCTCGGTCTGGAGGACGGGCTGGCGGACCTCCTGCTGCACGACCTGCGGGCCGCCCACGACTTCGCCGGTGGGACGTTGCCGCTGCTGTCCTACGCGCTGCTGCTCACCTGGGGGAAACGTGAGGGCCGGACCCTCACCATGGCCGGATACGCCGCCACCGGCGGCATCTGGAACGCGGTCGCTCGTGAAGCTGACCGGGTTTATGACGGCCTCGATCCGGCCAGTCAACGAGCCGCGCGGCTGATGCTGCTGCGTATGGTCCGCATCGGCGAGGGAACCGAGGACACCCGCCGCCGCATCAGCCTGACCGACCTGATCGACGAGCGCCCTGACGAGGACGCCACCACCCTCATCCGCGCCCGCGACGCACTCGCTAACGCGCGCCTAATCACCTTGGACGGTGATACCGCCCAGATCGCTCACGAAGCCCTACTGCGTGCATGGCGCCGGCTACGTGACTGGATCGACGACGACCGGGCCGGTCTGCTGGCGCAGCAGAAGCTCATCGACGACGCCGTCGGCTGGGAGCAGGCCGGCCGAAACCCGGGCGAGCTGTACCGCGGCAGCAAACTCGAGCTGGCGCAAGACTGGGCCAACGATCACCCCGGCCAACTCGGTGCGCTTACGCGGGAGTTCCTCGACGCGAGCGTTCGCGCCGATCGCCGCCGACGCCGGGCCCGCGCCGGCGTGAGCGCCGGGCTGGCTTCGATGCTCGTGGTTTCACTGATCGCGACTGTGTTCGCCGTTTCCGGGCAGCGTGACGCCCTTGCGCAACTACGTGCCCACACCTCGGGAGAGCTGGTCGGCCGAGCCGAAGCTGCCTACGACAACGCCCCGCAGTTGGCGCTGATGCTCGGTATCGCGGCTGACCGGATCCGGCACAGCACTGAGACGACCTCGAGCCTGGTCAGCAACCTCGTCGCGCCCTACGCGGCCACCCTGGCCGGCCACACCAGTTCGGTGGACGCGGTGACGTTCAGTCCTGATGGGCGCATGCTTGCCAGCGGCAGCCTGAACAGCACGATGCTCTGGGACACCAGCGATCCAACACATCCGCGCAAGCTCGGTGAACTCAGAAGCCACAGCGGCTGGGTGGGCGCAGTGGCGTTCAATGCCGACGGTCGAACGCTGGCCACCGGCGACGACAACGCTGTGATCCTGTGGGACGTCAGCAACCCTGGCCAACCCCGTCAGCTTGGCCAACCAGTCACCGGCCACACCGCCTCAGTGGCTGCGCTGGCGTTCAGTCCTGATGGGCACGTGCTTGCCAGCGGCAGTGCCGACAACTCGGTCATCCTGTGGGACACCAGCAATCCTGCCCAACCTCGGCAGCTCGCCCAGCTCCGCGCTCATACGGGCGCGGTGGGCGTCGTGGCGTTCAGTCCTGATGGGCGCGTGCTTGCCAGCGGCAGTGCCGACAACTCGGTCTTCCTGTGGGACACCAGCAATCCTGCCCAGCCCCGTCAGATCGGCCAACCACTGACCGGGCACGCGGACTTGGTGAACGCGTTGGCATTCAGTCCTGACGGGCGTGTGCTCGCCAGTGGTAGCGGCGACAGCTCGCTCATCCTGTGGGACACCAGCAACCCGAGCAAATCCCACCTGGTCAGCCAACTCAGCGGGCACGCCAGCCCGGTACGCGCCGTGCTGTTCAACCGGGACGGCAGGCGAGTCGCAGCGGCCGGGGCGGACCATGCGGTGATCGAGTGGGACGTCACCGAACCGGCGCGACCGCGCCAAGTCAGCAGCGAGCTGGGCGGCCACACCAACTGGTCGCTCGCGGTGGCGTTCGCTCCGGAATGGAAGGCACTGGCCACCGGAAGCGCCGACAACACCGTGATCTTGTGGAACCACAGCAGCCCGGCCCAGCTCCACACGCTCGCCCGCTTCGAACATACGGGTGCGGTACGCGCGGTGGCCTTCAGCCGCGATGGGCGCGTGCTCGCCAGTGGTAGCGCCGACAATACGGTGAAGCTGTGGGACGTCAGCAATCCGAGCCAGCCCAGTAGCTTCAGCAAGCTCAGCCAACTCGCTGGCCACACCGGCTGGGTGGATGCGGTGGCGTTCAAGCCCGATGGGCATGTGCTGGCCACCGGCAGTGAAGACGGTACCGCGATTCTGTGGGACATCAGCAACCTCACTGAACCCCACCGAATCGGCCAACCACTCACCGGCCAAGCAGGCGCGGCGGTGACCGGGGTGGCGTTCAGCCCTGACGGGCACGTGCTGGCCACGGGAAGCGCGAACGCAGTGACCCTGTGGGACGCCACCGATCCGAGCCGAGTCCGCAGACTGGGCGAGCTTACCGGCCATCATGGACAGGTGAACGCGGTGGCGTTCAGTCCTGACGGGCATACGCTCGCCACCGGCGCGGGTGACGGGACGGCGATCCTGTGGGACACCAGCAACCCCGGTCGACCTCACCAAATCGGTCTACCACTCACCGGCCACACCAACTGGGTGACGACCGTGGCGTTCAGTCCGGATGGGGGCAGCCTCGCCACCGGCAGCCTCGACTCCAGCGTGATCCTGTGGAACACCACCGACCCCAGCAGACCCCAGCGACGTGGCGTGCCCCTCACGTACCACAACAGCTGGGTACGCGGAGTGGCGTTCAGTCCCGACGGGCGCACCCTCGCCACCGTGAGCAACGACCAGACCATGATCCTTTGGGACACCACCGACCCGGAGCAACCCCGCCGCCTCAGCCGGTACTCCGCCCACACTGACGCGGTGCTCGCAGTGGCGTTCAGCCCATCCGGGCATACGGTGGCCACCGGTGGCGGAGAGAACATCGTGATCTTGCATGACATCACCAAACTCAATGACCTTCGTGACCACGCAGTTGACCGCGCCTGCCAACGGACCGGCCGAGGGCTGAACCGCGACGAGTGGGCTCACTACATTTCCGGCGTGCCCTACGAGCAGACCTGCCCGCAGCAGTCGTAGCTCCACACTGGTGGAAGGCCCGGTCGTGTCCTCGTGGTCAGCACGATCGACACCAGCCACACCGCCTCACGCGAAGGTTCTGACACTCCCACAAGCGGCGCCGGAACTCGCTCGTAGCTGGGGCCAGAACTCATCATTGGGGACTGCCCCCTATGCGAAGGCGCTCGAGGTCCCGGGCGGCAAGCGCTCGCGAACTGGGGTGCTCCCCGGGTGCTCGGCCGCTATGGATGGATCCGGCTCGGGGTGGACCGGGCGGCACGTCCACGGCGATCCGCGACCGGAGCGAGGGTGAGCGACCTTCTGCGGTAGTGGCAGCGGGGTTCGGATCGGTGGCCGGCGTGACGATTGCCAACGGGGCCGACAACATCTCCGCGTACACGCCGGTGTTCCGCACGATCGGCGTCGGCGCGAGCGTGATCACGGTCCTGGTGTTCGCCGTAATGGTCGCGGTGTGGTGCGTGGCCGGCTCGTGGTTGGGCTCGCACAAACGGGTCGTTGCGTTGCTCGGTAGATATGGCCGCTGGCTGGTACCCATCGTGTACATGACGATCGGCGCGCTGGTCGTGACCAGATCCGGAGTGATCAACCGGCTGCCCTGAAGGGGCACGACCGAAGACCTGAACGCATGGTCTTTCGGCGCTCGATCTCCTACGGGCCACGGCGCGGCGAGCGCAGCAGGACCAGCACGCTCCCGGACAGGCCGATGATGATCAACGCGGCGGCTACCAGGACTGCGGGCCAGTGCTCCGCCCTTCAGGGCGGGGGTGAAGGCCCGCGCGGGAGGGCCGCCAGGCCCGAGCGTGCTCTAAACCGGGCGGTTCTGCTGCTCGATGTACTGGCGGAGGACACTGAGCGGTGCGCCGCCCACAGAGCCTGCGAAGTACGACCCCGACCAAAGTCGGTTGGCCCGGTAGTAGTGGCGTACGAGGTCGGGGAACTCCTGGCGCATCCGACGACTCGACACGCCCTTGAGGCTGTTGACCAGCTTCGACAGGGCCACCTTGGGCGGGTAGTTCACGAGCAGGTGGACGTGGTTGTTCTCGCCGTTGAACTCGGCCAGCTCGGTTTCGAAGTCGGCACATACAGCCCGCATGATTTCCTCCAGGCGGGTCAGGTGCCGGTCGGAGAACACTTTGTGCCGAAACTTTGTCACGAAGACCAAGTGAGCGTGCAGGACGAAAACACAGTGCCTGCCGGTGCGAATGTCTTCGAGTTCAGCCATAAACCAATGGTATGCTGTGCGGGTGCAGCTTCGTTACAACTACCGGCTCTACCCGACGCCGGGTCAGCAGCAGTTGCTGGCCCAGGCGTTCGGGTGCGCCCGGGTGGTGTTCAACGACGGGCTGCGGGCACGCCAGCAGGCGCGGGAGAACGGCGACACGTACGTCTCGGACGGGGACCTGTCCAAGCAGGTCATCACCAACGCCAAGACGACGCCCGAACGGGCGTGGCTGGGCGAGGTGTCGTCGGTGGTGCTTCAGCAGGCCCTGGCAGATCTGAACGTGGCCTACCGCACCTTCTTTGCCTCGATCTCGGGCAAGCGCAGGGGCCGCAAGGTGGCACCGCCCCGGTTCCGGTCCCGCAAGGACAGCCGGCAGGCCATCCGCTTCACCAAAAACGCCAGGTTCGCGGTCCTGGTCAACGGCCGGCTGCGCCTGCCGAAGAACGGCGATGTGCCCGTGCGCTGGTCCCGGCAACTGCCAGCCGAGCCCAGCTCGGTCACCGTGATCAAGGATGCGGGCGGGAGGTACTTCGCCTCGTTCGTTGTGCAGACCACGGACGAACCCCTACCCGCGACGGTCTCGGAAGTCGGTATCGACCTTGGGCTGACCCACTTCGCGGTCCTGTCCGATGGCACGAAGGTCACGGCACCCAAGTTTCTGCGCCGGGCGGCCCGCAAGCTGCGCCGGTTGCAGCAAGACCTGTCCCGCAAGCAGCGTGGCAGCCAGAACCGCAAGAAGGCCGTCGTGAAGGTCGCCAGGGCGCACGCCCGGGTGGCCGACACTCGGCGGGACTGGCAGCACAAGCTCTCCACGGCAATCATCCGCGACAACCAAGCGGTGTACGTCGAGGACTTGTGTGTCGTCGGTCTCGGCCGGACCCGGCTGGCGAAGTCCGTGCACGACGCGGGATGGGCCGCCTTTACGGCCATGTTGGAGTACAAAGCCGCCCAGTACGGGCGCACCTACGCCAAGGTGGACCGGTTCTTTCCGTCCACCCGGATGTGTTCCGACTGTGGCCGGATCAACGAGAAGATGGCGTTGGATGTCCGGTCGTGGACCTGCCCGTGCGGCAGCACCCACGACCGGGACGTCAACGCCGCGATCAACATCAAGGCCGCCGGACGGGCGGACTTCAACGACCGTGGAGTGCAGGTAAGACCGGCACCCGTGCCGGCACAGCGCGACGAAGCGGTAATCCACCCGAGCGTTGCCGCGAACTCCGCGCGCAGCGTGGAAGGAATCTCCGTCCTTTAGGGCGGAGAGAACGTCAACGGACCGGCAGATGACCCTGACCCGGCCCAGGTCACCCACCCGCGCCTTGATCTCATCCTCCATCTCCACCTTGTCCAGGTCGGCCAGGATCACCACCGAGGACCGCTTGCCGCCCTGGTTGGCCTTGGCCAATTCGGACAGCACGACGAAGACCTGGTCCGACCAACCCAAAATGACGGCATGGCCACGTTCGGTCACCCGGGAACGTCCCTTGCGCAATTCGGTGATCCGCTTATCCATGCCGGTGGTGAGCACGCCGACGAGGGCGCTGACGATGAAGATGCCGCCCACGGTGACGGCGAGCATCAGGGCGAGAAAGGCGTGGCTTCCTGAATCGCCACCGATCGTGCCCGGATCCATCGCCCGCAGCAGGCTTTCCCAGAGTATTTCTGGCGCGCCCTTGTCATTGCCCTCCGGGGTGAGTGCCATCACGAGCACCGTCACGACGGTGATAAGCACCAGGGAGGCCAGGCCCAGCCAGCCGATCAGCGCGGACGTGCCACGGTCCATGGTGCCGTCGAACCATGACCGCAGCCGCTGCCGAAACCCCGTCTTTCCCACCAAGACTCCGTCCGCCGTGTGATGTTCCCCCTGGAACCGGAGATTGG
>JAOPWA010000282.1 GCA_025965915.1 Dactylosporangium sp.
GGCGCGCCCTCGGCGCGACCGGCGGGGGCCGTCGAGATCGCCTGCCTCCGAGCGCAGCAGCGAGGCGAGGTCGCGCCGCTCCTGCGGGGAGCGGTGGTTGAAATGCTTGGGTACCCGCACCCGGGTCAGCGGCTCGACCGGCTCACCGAAGTCGCCGGACGAGATCCGGCCGGCCCACCGGTCCTCGGTGAGCACCAGCGGGCGCGGTTCGCCGAACCCGGCGCTGCCGTTGTCGAGCACGACCGCGAGACCGGCCCGCCGCCCGTGCGGTACCCGGATCACGTCGCCGATACGCAGCCGCTCGACCGATTCGATGGCGGAGGCGCGTTTCTGTGCCGTGCCCTGACGCGCCAGCTGACGCTCTCGGTCCGCGATCGCCACCCGCAGCGCGAAGTACTCCTCGAAGTTGCCCAGGTGGCAGGCCATCTCCTCGAGGTAGGTGTGCATCGCGTCGGTGCTGCGCTGCACCTGACGGGCGAAACCCACCACCGACCGGTCCGCCTGGAACTGGGCGAACGAGGACTGCAGCAGCTCGTGAGCGGCCGTCATACCGACGCTGCCGACGAGGTTGACAGCCATGTTGTACGAGGGCCGGAAGCTGGACCTGAGCGGGTAGGTGCGGGTGGAGGCCAGACCCGCGACGTGCCGCGGGTCGATCTCCGGCGCCCACACCGCCACGGCGTGCCCCTCGACGTCGATGCCGCGCCGCCCAGCACGGCCGGTGAGCTGCGTGTACTCCCCCGGTGTCAGGTCGACGTGCGCCTCGCCGTTGAACTTGACCAGCCGTTCGAGTACGACGCAGCGAGCCGGCATGTTGATGCCCAGCGCAAGGGTCTCGGTGGCGAAGACGGCCTTGACGAGACCGCGTACGAACAGTTCCTCGACGACCTCCTTGAACGCCGGCAGCATCCCGGCGTGGTGGGCGGCAAGGCCCCGTTCCAGACCGTCGAGCCACTCCCAGTACCCGAGCACCTGCAGGTCCTCGCTCGGGATGTGCGCGGTGCGCGCCTCGACGAGCTGGCGGATCTCGGTGCGCTCGTCGGGCCCGGTCAGGCGCAGCCCGGCGTGCAGGCACTGCTGCACCGCGGCGGCGCAGCCGGCCCGGCTGAAGATGAACTGGATCGCCGGCAGCAGGCCGTCCCGGTCGAGCCGATCGATGATGTCCGGACGCGAGGGCGGCATCCAGCGCCGACCACGTCCCGACCGGCCCCGACCGTCGTACTCCCCCAGTCGGCGCAGCATCTCCCGGCTGTAGCGCAGCAACTCCGGGTGCACCTCGTGCTTCTCGGCCGCCTCCGGGTCGTGGAACAGGTCGAACATCCGCTTGCCGACCAGCATGTGCTGCCACAGCGGCACCGGCCTGTGCTCACTGACCACGACCTCGGTGTGGCCGCGCACGGTGACCAGCCAGTCGGCGAACTCCTCGGCGTTGGAGACGGTGGCCGACAACGACACGAGCGTCACCGACTCGGGCAGGTGAATGATCACCTCTTCCCAGACGGGGCCACGGAAGCGGTCGGCGAGGTAGTGCACCTCGTCCATCACCACGTACGCCAGGCCGTTCAGCGTGTCCGAACCCGAGTAGAGCATGTTGCGCAGAACCTCGGTGGTCATCACGACGACCGGGGCGTCACCGTTGATGGCGTTGTCGCCGGTGAGCAGGCCGACCTGGTCGGCGCCGTAGCGCTCGACGAGGTCATGGAACTTCTGATTGGACAGTGCCTTGATCGGCGTGGTGTAGAAGCATTTGCGAAGCGGTCCGCGGCCGTCCAGGTCGGGCCGGTCGGCGGCTGCCGCAACGCCCGCGACGCTCCCGCGCAGCGCGAGGTGGACGGCGAACTCACCCACCACTGTCTTGCCAGCGCCCGTCGGTGCGCACACCAGCACTCCACTGCCGCGCTCGAGCGCCTCGCAGGCCTCGCGCTGAAAGTCGTCGAGCGCGAACGTCAGGCCTTCGGCGAACTCGTGGAGAGCCGGGGATCGGGCCGCCTCAGCGGCGCGCCGTCGGGCCGCGGCATACCGCTCGGCCGGGCTGGTCATAACCTAAGGCTAGGGGACGCCCTATCAGGGTCGTCCGGCGGAGCCCACGGGCCGGATAGGGCGCAGAACGTTCCGGGCCGTCCGGCGGAGCCCGCGCCAGACGGACGGCTCGCTGCAGTCGCTTCTTCGGTGGCCCGGTATCGTGCTCGGCGTGCCGGACCGACCCGAAGCGCCGCAGGAATACCACGAGTCGGATCCTGACCAGGCGCACTCACACCCGTCAATGGACCGGTACCGCCGCGGCCGTGGTCGGGCCGAGGTGGAGCCGCCGCAGGCGGTGCTGTTCGACTTCCAGGGCACCCTCGCGCAGGTCGAGGATGCCGTGACCTGGGTACGCGAGGCGGCCCGTACCCGTGGCGTGGAGCTGGACCGGCCTCGGGCGACGGTCCTCGCCGACCGGCTCGTCACCGCGGGTCGGGCCGGCGGTCCCCTGCCGTACCGCATCCCGCCACACCTGGCGGAGGTGTACACCGACCGTGACCTTGATCCACGGGCGCATCGGACGGCCTACACCGGTCTGGCCCAGACCGTGGACTGCGACGTGGACGGCCTGCCGGAGGCGCTGTACGAGCGGCTGTTGAGCCCTGTCGGCTGGGTGGCATACGCCGACACGGTGCCGACGCTCAAGGCGCTACGCGCCGCGGGTGTGCCGGTGGCGGTGGTCAGCAACATCGGTTTCGACATCCGGCCGATCTCGGCGCACCTCGGCTTCGCCGATCTCGTCGACGTGTTCGTGCTGTCGTACGAGGTCGGGCGGTGCAAGCCCGACCCGGCGATTTTCGAGCACGCGTGCGGCCTGCTGCGGGTCGACCCGCAGCGCGCGCTGATGGTGGGCGACACTCCCACCGACGCCGGAGCGGTCGTGGCCGGCTGCCGGGCGCTGATCGTCCCGGCCGCGTCACCGGGAGCGACCAATGGCATCGAGGGCGCGCTCGACCTCGCCGGATTGTGACCGCGTGCCTGATCCGCCGCTGGGCCGTCAGCCGAGCAGGGTCAGCGCACCGGGAACGCAGGTGACCGTGACCGGGAGCGGGAAGGTCCGCTCGCCGTCGGCGTAGCCGATGATCCCCTCGCTGTCCAGTTCGACGGTGCGGGCGCGAAACGAGGTCACCATCGGGTGCTCCACGTGGGTACCCCGGTAGACCCGCGGCTTGATCCGCATCAGCGTCAGTCGGCCCACCGCACCCGCGACGACCACGTCGAGTAATCCGTCGCCGGCGTCCGCGGCCGGGCATATCCGCATGCCGCCGCCGTAGCTGGCCGTGTTGCCCACCGCGACCAGAACGGCGTCGACAGTGTGTGCCACCCCGTCCAGGCGCAGCGTGTACCGGCGGGGGCGCAGTCGGGCCAACTCAGCGAGGATGGCCAGGTCATAGCGGCGGGGACCGCGCGGAAAGCGCATCGCGTTGGCCCGCTCGTTCACGATGGCGTCGAACCCCGCGGCGAGTACCGCGCCGTACCAGCGGGTCCGGCCGTCGGCGGCGCGCATCTGCGCCAGGTCGACCGCTCGGGTATGGCCGGCGACGAACGCCTGGGCGACCGCGTCGGCCGAGGCGAGCGGCTGCCCCGCGAGCCCGACCGCCGCGGCGAAATCGTTGCCGGTGCCGGCCGCGACGATGCCCAGGGGTACTCGGGTGCCGGCCACCGCCTGCAGTGCGGTGTGCACGGTGCCGTCGCCTCCGACCGCCACCAGCGCCGCGGC
>JAOPWA010000302.1 GCA_025965915.1 Dactylosporangium sp.
AGGCACTTCAGGCGCACGTCGACAAGATCCGCGACGCTCACCTGCGTGACCTGTTCGCCGCCGATCCGCAGCGCGGTGAGCGGTTGACGGGCCAGGTGGCCGATCTGTACGTGGACTACAGCAAGAACCGGATCACCGATGAGACGTTGGCGCTGCTCACCGCTCTGGCGGAAAGGGTCGGCCTCAGGCAGCGGATTGCGGCCATGTTCGCCGGCGAGCACATCAACACCAGCGAAGACCGTCCGGTCCTGCACACCGCTCTGCGACTGCCGCGCGACGCCCGCCTGGTGGTCGACGGCCAGGACGCGGTGGCGGACGTCCACGATGTGTTGGACCGCATGGCCGCCTTCGCCGAGCGGGTGCGCTCGGGCGAGTGGCGGGGTCACACAGGCGAGCCCATCAAGACGGTCGTGAACATCGGAATCGGTGGCTCGGACCTCGGGCCCGTGATGGCCTACGAGGCGCTGAAGGCCTATCGGGACACTCCCATCACGTGCCGGTTCGTGTCCAATATCGACCCGACCGACCTGTACGACAAGACGCACGACCTGGAGCCCGCGACCACGCTGTTCGTCGTGGTCTCCAAGACGTTCTCTACCCTGGAGACGCTCACCAACGCCACCGAGGCGCGGCGCTGGCTGCTGGAGAAGCTGGGCGCGGACGAGTCAGCGGTGGCCAGGCACTTCGTCGCGGTCAGCACCAGTGAGCAGCGGGTACGCGACTTCGGCATCGACCCGCAGAACATGTTCGGGTTCTGGGACTGGGTGGGCGGCCGGTACTCGTACGACTCGGCGGTCGGCCTGTCGCTGATGCTCGCGATCGGACCGGAGCGCTTCCGGGAGATGCTGTCCGGGTTCCACGCCGTCGACGAGCACTTCCGGAGCACACCGCTCGAGCGGAACGTGCCGGCGCTGATGGGTCTGCTCAACGTCTGGTACAACAACTTCCTCGGCGCGCAGACCCATGCCGTGCTGCCGTACTCGCAGTACCTGCACCGCTTTCCCGCGTATCTGCAGCAGCTCACGATGGAGAGTAACGGCAAGTCGGTGCGCGCAGACGGCACGCCGGTGACCTACCAGACCGGTGAGATCTTCTGGGGCGAGCCTGGCACGAACGGTCAGCACGCCTTCTACCAACTGCTCCACCAGGGCACGAAGCTCGTCCCGGCCGACTTCATCGGGTTCAGCGAACCCAACCACGACATCGACGCCATGCACGGCCTGTTCATGTCCAACTTCTTCGCACAGACCGCGGCGCTGGCGTTCGGCCGTACCCGGGAAGAGATCGAGGCGGAGGGTGTCTCCGCCGACGTGGTGCCGCACAAGGTGATGCCTGGCAACCGCCCGACGACCTCCATCCTCGCGCCCAAGCTCACGCCATCGACGCTGGGTCAGCTCGTCGCGCTGTACGAGCACATCACCTTCACCGAGGGGATGATCTGGGGTCTGGACCCCTTCGACCAGTGGGGCGTGGAATTGGGCAAGGTGATGGCCAACCAGTTGGCGCCACTGCTGACCGGCCGGGGTGCGCCCGAGGTGCCCCTGGACTCGTCGACCAGCATGTTGATCGCCCGGTACCGGGCTGAGCGGGGAAGAGGCTGAGCGGGGAAGAGGCTGAGCGCGGAAGAGGATGAGCGCGGAAGAGCCTGACACCCAGCGGGGCGCGCACCTGTCGTTGGCGGCACGCCCCGCTGGGTGTCAGGCTCTCGGACAAATGTCAGGCACTGGGACAGCCCCTGGTCAGAAGACCGGTACGCCGTTGCGGACCAGCTTCCAGTTGGGCTGGTAGAAGTCGGCCGGGTCGATGACACCCTTGGCCTGCGCCCAGTCGATGAGCAGCTGGCGGATTTCCTTCTGCTCGTTGTACACCTGCGTCTTCACGATGCCAGGGAAGGCGCCGCCGCCGCTTCGCCGGTAGTTGTTCACCGCGACGACGAACTGGTCGCCATCGGCGACCGGGGCGCCGGCCCGCGTCAGCGTCACGATCCGCTGGCCGACCGGCTTGCTGATGTCGATGTCGTAGTCGACGCCGGACAGCACGTCGTAGTTGTAGTCCGGCACGGCCGGGTCGCTGATCGTCGCGGGGTCGACCGGCGCGCCGGGGGCGAGCGTGCGGAAGTACTTCGCCGAGTACTCCAGGTACGCCTTCACCTCGGCGCCGCTCATCACGACGGCTTCCAGGGTGTTGTCGAAGACGTAGAGGCCGGCCACATCCCGGATCCGAACGTCACCCGCCGGGAAGAGCGCGGTGCGGCTGAACGGCGCCGCGATCGACAGCATCGGCAGGTTGGCGTACTGGGTGCCGGCGAGGGCCGTGGTGACGACCTCGGTCTGCACCTTGTTGATGAAGTCGAGGATCGGGGTGTCCTTGTAGCGTGACTCCGCCCCGGGCAGTTCGACGGTCGACCTGGCGACGATCTTGTTGACGTAGGCCACCGTCTTCGCGTGCTGAGCACGCACCGCCGCCAGTACCTGCGGGTCCTCGACCACGGTGTTGGTGTTCAGCATGGTCGCGTGCTTGCCGGTGATCCCCCAGCGGCCACGCTCGCGGCTGAGCGTGAAGTCCATCCGGGTGAGGCGCTGGCCCCACTTCGACGGCTCCGACAGCAGTACCTGCTCGCCGGTCTTCTCGTTGGTCACGAACTTCTCCACGATCTCGTTGTGAGCGTGGCCGAAGAGGATCGCGTCGATGCCGGGGACCTGCTGCGCGATGAGCGCGGACGGGTTCTCGTTGGGAAGCTCGGGACCGTAGCTGGACTTGCCGTTGTCGCCACCGTGCGCGGACACCAGGATGATGTCGGCGCCCCGCGCCCGCATCATCGGCACCCACTTCGCGGCGGTCGCAACCATGTCCTCGAAGCGAAGCTTGCCCTCGACGTTGCCCTTGTCCCAGATGGCCACACCGGGGTTGGTCAGGCCGAGGATGCCCACCCGCAGGGTCGGAGCGTCGTCTTCCAGTTCGACCTTCTTGATGATGTACGGCAGGAAGGCCGGCTTGCCATCGCGCGCGTTGACGGCGTTGGCGGCCAGGGCAGGGAAGCCGAGTTGCCGGATCCACATGTCCAGCAGCGGCAGGCCGTAGTTGAACTCGTGGTTACCCAGGGTCACCGCGTCATACTCGATGACGTTCATCGCGCGGGCCATCGGGTGCTTCTCGCCGGTCGAGGTGATCGGCTCCTGCTTGGCGTAGTAGGTCGCCAGTGGCGTGCCCTGGATGGTGTCACCGGCGTCGAGTACGAGCGTGGCCTTGCCGCGCCGTTCGGCGCGGATCCGGTTGACCAAGGTGGCGAGTTTCGCCACGCCGACATCGTTGTGCGCGCTGTCGTCGTACTCGGCGTCCCGGTAGTAGTCCCAGTTGTAGACGTTGCCGTGAATGTCCGACGTGCCGAGGAGCGTCAGGTCGTACGTCTTGGGCCTCGGCTTCTGCGAGTCGGCCGGCCCGTGTGCCTGCGCCGGAGCGGCGGCGAGCAGTGGGGCAGCCGTAGCCGCCGCGACGGCGGCGAGAATCTGGCGCCGCGAAGGTGCGGGGGGAGGTGTCATTACCTGCCTTCCATGACGGTCGAGTGCGCCTTGTGGGCGCCGACCGCACGATAATGGCCGATGCCAGACCGCGCCACGTACCTGTCCGATCCGACGCCATGTGTACACCGTCCGCATACCGGGCGGTTACCTGTCAGGCGTACCGAGCCGAGTGGACGTGCGGTCGGTCGGTTGACGGGATCGGTGGTTGACGGGATCGTGGTTGACGGGATCGTGGTTCACGGGATCGTGGTTCACGGGATCTGCCAGCCTGGCTGTCATTGGCTGGAACGGGCATGGCCGGCGTACGGATCCGACAAGCGACGCTGGACGATGTCGAAACACTGGTAGATATTCACCGCCAGGCGCGTGACACGTACTACCGCGGTGTGGTGCCCGACGAGCAACTCGACGACCCGATTGAACACGCCGAACTGCGGGCCGCCTATGAGAGAGACATTCCCAGGCCGGACCGTACGATCCTGTGCGCCGAGCATGACGGTACCGTCGTCGGGTTCGTCGCACTGGGGCCGCCTTTCGAGCCGGTCGTCGACGTCGATCCCCGAACCGTCGGATGACCAGGCGCGCCGACAGTTCGTACCGTCGCTGACCACCCTCGCAGGGCTCGTCAGTCACCTTGCCGGGGTTGAGCGGGAGTGGTTTCAGATGACGCTGGTCCAACGGCCACCGGAGGAGATCGGCGCGGGCGCGCGACGGTGATGGTTGGAGCGTCGCCCCGAACGCGACCATTGAGGGCCTGCTCGCCGAGTACGACCTCGCGTGCCAGGCTTCTCGGGAGGCGGCGGCTGGCTTCGCGCTGGAGGATACGGTGCCGCACTCCAGGTTGGGGCGGGTTTCACTGCGCTGGATCTACGTCCACATGATTGAGGAGACCGCCCGGCATGCCGGGCACGCCGATATCCTGCCGCGAGCAGATCGACGGTGCGACCGGCTTCGATGGTTGAGCCGATTTCGACCACACCGGGGCGCTGGCCATGCGATACCTGTCTGCTGGTCACGCCTGCGCTGGTCACGCCTGCGCTGGTCACGCCCGCGCTGGTCAGGCCCCTACTGGGTCCGCTGATAGCCAGCCTGGAAACCAATAGTGCTCCTGTCCGGGGCTGCGAAAGTATCGGCGCTTCACTATGATTAGCACATGCGTTCGATTGAGGATCTGACTGCGGGGCTTGCAGCCCTTGCGGCCGATGACGTCGACGCGTTGTCCAGGATGGAGTTGCGCGAGCAGCTTCGGTTGCTGCTTATCGCGGTCAACCAACTCGATGCCGAGATGACTCGCCGGGTCGAGGCCTTCGACCGGCGGGATCTGGCCGTCGATGACGCCTGTCGGACTACAGCGGCATGGCTGCGTGCCTTCGGGCGGCTGTCCGGACATGACGCGTCCGGCCAGGTGAAGCGGGCCCGACTGTGCCGACAGTTGCCGGCCCTAACCGCGGCTGCAGCCGCGGGCGAGGTCTCGGCGGAGCACCTCGACCGGGTGGTCCGGTTGGCCGACCGGGTCGGCGTCGATACGGTGATCACCGCAGAGCCGATCCTGACCGCGGTCGCAAGCCAGTGCGACCCCGCCCGGCTGGCTCAAGCGTGCCAGCGGATCGTCGCGCACACGGATCCCGACGGCGCCCAGCCCGATGCGGGCAAAGACTTCCACCGGCGCGGTATCACCCTGTCGCCCTACGACGGCATGGTCCTCATCCAGGGCCAGCTCGACCCAGAGGGTGGCGCGGCGCTTGCCACCGCCCTCGACGCGATGATGACCGCGCCAGGCGCTGATGAGCTTCGCACACCGGCCCAGCGCCGCGCCGATGCTCTGGTCGATCTCGCTCGCGGCGCCTTGCGGGAGGGGCGGCTGCCGACCGTCGGTGGCGTCCGCCCCCAAGTCGCCGTCCTGCTCAGCCCGCAGAACCTGCTCGGCCCACAGAACCTGCTCGGCCCACAGAACCTTGCGCATGGCGGGCAGCACCGAGCCGATCTGTCCGCAGGACTCGGCCCGCAGCTCGCACATCTGGAGTGGGTCGGCGACATCCCGGATGTGGTAGCGCGGCGGATCGCCTGTGATGCCGATGTGTGGCGGGTCGTCCTCGACCCCGCCACCGGTCAATCCCTCGATGTCGGACGCGCGCATCGGCTGGTGCCACCTTGGATTCGTAAGGCCCTCCACGCCAGGGATCGCGGCTGCCGGTTCCCCGGCTGCCACACTCCTGCCGCATGGACAGACGGACATCACCTGATTCCGTGGGCGGAGGGCGGACCTACAGATATCGGTAACCTTCTGCTGTTGTGCAGATTCCACCACGGACTGGTACACGAAGGTGGGTGGTCGGTCAACGTCGATCGGGGGTCCGGCGTTGTCACGGCTACCCGGCCCGACGGCCGACCGTACGACATCGTCATCCGCGGACCATCGACTATTGACGAAGCGGCGTAAGGCAAAGAGCGGCGTGAGGCAAAGCAGTGGCGCCAGGTAGGGAGTGGCGCGAGGCAACGTAGTGGTAACAGGCCACCGATACCTCCGGGTGGGACGGTATGACCGGCGCGCGCCGACGGCAGGAGTGCTTCCGATCTACAGGTCCAGCCGCATACACCCTGGGCCATCGGTCCAGGCCGTACTCGGCCTCTCGCTGACGAATCGCCCCCAGTCAGGGTCAGCGCGGGTGCACCGGAATTCGCGGCCCAGCCTGCGACATGTTCGAGTAGCGACCGTCCGACTCCGCGGTGAGCTGTTCGGATCTACGGCCAGCTGCTCAATGTGGATATTGTCATCGACCAGATCCGCTACCAGGTACGCCACCGGGTGGCCGGTGCCGTAGACGGCGGCCCAGACCTGGCCCGCCCACTGGTACCGGGCGAGTTCGTCAAGCGTGAGCGGCTCGTCGTCGGTGATCTCGGGTATGCCGACATCGGCGAAACACCGCCCGGCGGCCCACTCGATGTCCTGAAGGGCAGGAAGTTCGCGGACGCTGGCCGATCGGACCGCATCGCCGGGTCATTGTGCTGCCGGGTCATTGTGCTGCCGGGTCATCGTGCTGCCGGGTCATCGTGCGGCGGGCTTACCGGCACACTGCCTGACCCTGGCCGATGTAGCTCCACACCGCGGGCGCATGTGGAACAGACCCACCTATTGCGGTCCCGATATGGGCGGCTAGCACGTGGCCCACATCCCCGACGGCCCTTAGTGTTCTGCGTCACAGGGACGGAGGGATGCGTGGGAGCGATCATCTCGACCCAGGGTCTGCGCAAGGAGTTCCGCGGCTTTGTCGCGATCCATGAGGTGCACCTGCAGGTCAGCGACGGCAGCGTGCATGCGCTCGTGGGCCCCAACGGCGCGGGCAAGACGACGCTGTTCAACCTCCTCAGCGGTTTCCTCGTGCCATCAGCGGGGCGGGTGGAGATTGGCGGCCGTGACGTGACCGGTCTGGCGCCGGAGCGGATCGCCCGGCTCGGTGTCGCCCGGTCGTTCCAGATCACCACGCTGTTCCCGGCGCTTTCGGCGCGTGAGCACGCCGAGTTGGCGCTGCAGGCGGGTACCGGTCTGGGCTGGCGGTTCTGGCGCTCGGACCGGCAGCTGCGCCGATTCCGTGACCGTGCGTACGAACTGCTCGCCGAGGTCGGGCTGAGCGAGGTCGCCGAGGTGCCAGCGGGAGCGCTGGCGTACGGGCGCAAGCGTGCCCTGGAGTTGGCGCTCGCGCTCGCTCTCGACCCGCGGGTCCTGCTGCTCGACGAGCCGACGGCCGGGATGGGCGCCGAGGACGTGGACCGAACGGTCGACCTCGTACGCCGGGTGGCCCGGGGCCGCACCGTCGTCCTCGTCGAACACAACATGAGCGTCGTCGCGAGCCTCGCCGATCGGGTGACCGTCCTCCAGCAGGGGAGGGTCCTGGTCGAGGGCCCTTACCAGGAGGTCCGTCAGGACCCCCGCGTCATCACCGCCTACCTGGGAGAGCACGACTTGGGCGAGTCCGAATTGGGAGAGCCCGACTTGGGAGAGTCCGACTTGGGCGAGTCCGACTTGGGCGAGTCCGACTTGGGAGAGCGTGATGTTGCACATTCGTGAGCTGTCCGCCTGGTACGGCGAAGCCCAGGTGCTGCGTGAGGTCGACCTCGAGGTCCCGGCCGGCGCGATCGTCACGCTGGTGGGCCGCAACGGCGCCGGTAAGACCACGCTGCTGCGCTGCGTGATGGGGCTGCATCGCCAGCAGCGGGGTCGGATCAACTTCGGCGATCAGGCCGGTACCAAAGCCGGGGACGGGGCCGGGGACGGAGCCGGCAACAACGCTGGGGATCTGGCCGGGATGCCGCCGCACCGTCGCGCCGCCGCCGGTATCGGCTGGGTGCCCGACGACCGCGGCATCTACGCCAGTCTGACCGTGGAGGAGAACCTGACGATGCCCCCGGTCAGTGGTTCTAAGGTCGGTGATTCCAAGGTCGGTGGTCTCAAGGTCGGTGGTTCCAAGGTCGGTGGTCGCAACGTCAGCGGGGCCAAGTCCAATGGCCCCGAGCCGTGGTCGCTGTCGCAGGTGTACGAGGCGTTCCCCGTACTTAAGGAGCGTCGGCGGTTCCCCGGCACCAAGCTGTCCGGCGGTGAACAGCAGATGCTGGCGCTGGCCCGGGTACTGCGGATGGGCGCCCGCCTGCTGCTGTGCGACGAACCGACCGAGGGGCTGTCGCCGCTGCTGGTCGGGCAGATCGGCGACATCCTGCGCACCGTCAAGTCCCACGGCGTGACCGTCCTGCTGATTGAGCAGAACCTGCGCTTCGCGACGACCGTCGCCGATCGGCACTACCTGATCGCCGACGGGCGCGTGGTGGACAGCCTCGACAACTCCGAGGTCAAGCGCCGGCAGCACGAACTTCTCGCCTACCTCGGGATGTAAGGAGACAAGGAATGCGCAGAGCGGGTGTCAGGCCGGGAGCGGCGGCCATCGCCGTGCCGCTGAGTGCGGTGTTCGTGCTCGCCGGTTGCCTTACGGCTTGCGGCGGTGGACCGAAGGGCGCTGGGGGCAAACTGTCCGGCGACAAGATCGTTCTGGCCGTCCTGAACGACCAGTCCGGCGTCTACGCCGACCTGTCCGGGAAGAACTCCGTCGAGGCCGTCAAAATGGCCGTCGAGGATTTCAAGGCCAAGTATGGCGACAAGGCGATCACCAAGAACATCGAGGTGGTCACGGCCGACCACCAGAACAAGCCCGACGTAGCCAACTCCAAGGCCCAGGAACTGTACGACCGGCAGGGCGCCGACGTGATCCTCGACGTGCCGACCTCGTCGGCGGGGCTCGCGGTCGCCACGGTCGCCGGTCAGAAGAAGAAGCTGTACTTCAACATCACCGGCGCCACCACCGAACTGACCGGCAAGTCGTGTAACAAGTACACGTACCACTACGCGTACGACACGTACATGCTCGCCCACGGTACCGGCACGACCGTCACCAGCCAGGGCGGCAAGAACTGGTACGTGGTCTACCCCGACTACGCGTTCGGCCAGGACATGCAGAAGTCGTTCGCCTCGGCGATCAGCGCGGCGGGCGGGACGGTCATCGCCAAGGACCCGACGCCGTTCCCGAACGACAACTTCTCGACGTTCCTACTCAAGGCGCCCAACCTCAGCCCCAAGCCGGACGTGCTCGGCACCATGCAGGCCGGCGGTGACCTGGTGAACCTGGTCAAGCAGTACAACGAGTTCAAGCTGCGGGACAAGGGCATCAAGCTGTCGGTGGGCCTGATGTTCATCACCGATATCCACTCGCTCGGCCCGGACGCCTTCGCCGGTACGACGTTCACCGACGCCTGGTACTGGAACCTCGACGCCCGCAGCCGCGCCTGGGCCGACAAGTTCCAGAAGCGTACGCACACCCGCCCGTCGTTCGCTCACGCCGGGAACTACTCCGCGGCCATGCAGTACCTGGAATCGGTGCAGCGGGCCGGCACCGACGCCTCCGACGCCGTGGTCAAGCAACTGGACGGGCGCTCCTTCGACGACGTCTTCGCCCGCAACGCGAAGATCCGCGCTGAGGACCACCGGGTCATCCACGACGTCTACCTGGCCGAGGTGAAGCCGAGCAGCCAGGTCACCGAGGATTGGGACTACGAGAAGATCATTCGGACGATCCCTGCCGCTGAGGCGTTCCGGCCGGCTGCTGACAGTGCCGCCGCCGGTTGCAAGCTCGGCTGAGGTGGAGGGGTTGAGGTAGGACGGGGTTGAGGTAGAGATCGTGGTCAACTTCGTACAGCAATGTTTCAACGGCCTCGTCAGCGGCGCGTTCCTCGCGCTGCTGGCGCTCGGCCTGTCAGTCATCTTCGGCATGCTCGGCGTGGTCAACTTCGCGCACGGCGCGTTCTACATGCTCGGCGCCTTCGGTGCGTACATGCTGCTCACGAACGGCGGAGTGAGTTTCTGGCTGGCGCTGATCATCGTCCCGGTGGCGCTCGCCGTGCTCGGCTCCCTGCTGGAGCGGCTGTTCATCCATCGGCTGGCCGCCCTCGACCCGCTCTACAATTTCCTGCTCACGTTCGGCATCGCGCTCGTGCTGCAGGACCTGCTCAAGCGCGAGTACGGCGTGGCGTCGAAGCCGTACCCGCCGCCGGCCGCGCTCAACCATCCAGTCCACTTCGGACTGTTTGACTACCCTGGCTACCAGGTCTTCGTGCTGGCCGCCTCGGCCGTCGTGTGCGCGGCAGTGTGGTACCTGCTGACGCGTACCCGAGTCGGCGTGGTGGTTCGCGCGGCGACCGAGCGGCCGGAGCTCACCCGGGCGCTGGGCATCAACGTCGGCGCGTGGGTGACCCCGGTCTTCGGCTTTGGAGTCGCCCTCGCGGGGCTCGCCGGGGTGCTGGCCGCGCCGATGCGGGCGGTCAACCCGCTCATGGGTGCCGACCTGATCATCACGGTGTTCGCGGTCGTCGTGATCGGCGGGCTCGGCTCGATCTTCGGCTCAGTGGTGGCCGGCTTCGGCATCGGGGTCGCGTCGGCACTGTGCAACCTGTACCTGCCGGCGCTGTCGCAGACGCTCGTGTTCGTCCTCATGGCGGTCGTGTTGCTGTGGCGTCCGGCCGGTCTCTTCGGCCGGGAGGAGGCCCGGGTATGAGAGGCCAGAGCATGAGAGGCCAGAGCATGAGAGAGCGCGGTATGAGGCGTTACGTCCTTCTCGCCGCCGGCCTTGTCGTCGCGCTGGCCCTGCCGTGGCTGATATACCCGCCGGTCGCGCTCGACGTCACGGCGTGGGCGCTGCTGGCGATCGCGGTCGACCTGCTGCTCGGGTTCACCGGTCTGCTGTCGTTCGGGCACGCCGCCTTCTGGGGCACCGCCGCCTACGCCACCGGCCTGGTCGCGCTGCATACCGGCGCGCCGTTTCCGATCGCGGTACTCGCGGGCGCCCTTACCGCGGGCGCGCTGGCGGTGCCGATCGGGTACCTGTCCGTCAAACGGACCGGCATCTACTTCGCGATGGTGACCCTCGCGTTCGCGCAGCTCGTGTACTTCATCGCCAACCAGTGGCGCTCGCTGACCGGCGGCGAGAACGGGCTGCAGGGCATCCCACGGGAGTTCTTCGGAGCGGACCTGTCCGATCCGTTCTTCTTCTACTACGCGGCCCTGCCGCTGGTACTTGTCGGGGTCTTCGCGGCATGGCGCATCGTCCGGTCACCGTTCGGGCGAGTACTCGTCGCGATCCGTGACAACCCCGCCCGCGCCCGCGCGCTCGGTTACCCCGTCGAGCGGTACAAGCTGCTGGCCTTCGTACTCTCGGCGACCCTCGCCGGGCTCGCCGGTGGCCTGCATGCGGTCGCGCACGGGTTCGCCTCGATGGACGACGTGCACTGGACGACGTCGGGCAAGGCGGTACTGATGGTCGTGCTCGGCGGCATCGGGACGCTGTGGGGCAGTCCGGTGGGTGCGGCCCTCGTCGTGCAGTTGGAGGACGTGCTCGCCACGGCGGGCGTCGACGGTATCGGAATCGTCACCGGAGCCGTTTTCGTCCTGGTCGTACTGCTGTTCCGCCGCGGCCTGTGGGGCACGGCCGCGCCATGGTTATCGAGGCTGACAGGTTCGTCCGGGTTTCCGTCCGGGTTTTCGTCCAGGATTTCGCCCAGGTTATGGCCGTCGCGGCGGCTAACGGAAGCACAGCCCACGGAAGCACAGCCCACGGAAGCACAGCCCACAGAAGCACAGCCCACAGAAGCACAGCTCGGGGCAACGCCGCCCGGGGCAACACCACCGGCGTCTTCATCCGAGACGCTCGTCAGGAAGGGGACCTGATGTCCGTATACGTGGATCTCGCCGGGCGTACCGCGCTGGTGACCGGCGCGGGCAGCGGGATCGGGCAGGCCTGCGCGGTCCGGTTGGCGAGGGCGGGTGCGACGGTCGTGGTGCTCGACCGCGACGAGGCGGCCGTGAAGGAGGTCGCCGAGCAGATCGACGGCCGGGCGATCGTGATGGACCTCAGCGATCTGGATTCGATCGACCGGCTCGACCTGACTGCCGACATTCTCGTCAACAACGCCGGCATCCAGCACATCGCGCCGATCGAGGAGTTCCCGACAGAGATGTTCTCGACCATCCTGCGGCTGATGTTGGAGGCCCCGTTCCGGCTGGCCCGCCGATGCCTGCCCGGGATGTACACCCAAGGATGGGGCCGGATCGTCAACGTCTCCTCGGTGCACGGGGTGCGGGCCTCGCCGTACAAGTCCGCCTACGTGACGGCCAAGCACGGACTCGAAGGCTTGTCCAAGGTGATCGCTCTGGAAGGCGCCGGGCGTGGGGTGACCTCCAACTGCGTCAATCCGGCGTACGTGCGTACCCCGCTGGTCGAGCGCCAGATCGCGGCGCAGGCGGTCGCCCACGGCATCTCCGAGGACGAGGTCGTGGAAAAGGTGATGCTGGAGCCGGCGGCGATCAAGCGGCTGATCGAGCCGGCCGAGGTCGCCGAGTTGGTTGCGTATCTTTGTTCGCCTGAGGCATCCTTCATCACCGGAGAGTCGATCATGATGGATGGCGGGTGGAGCGCCCGCTGACGGGCGACCGAAGGCGCGGACCGAAGGCGCCGCTGACAGCGCCACCAAAGACGCCACCAAAGGCGCCACCGACGGCGCCACCGACGGCGATACCGAAGGCGCCACCGACGGCGCCACCGAACGCGGGGGAGTTGCGCGTGGACGAGACGGGAACGGCGGCATGGGCAACCACCTACCTCGACCTGCTCGCCCGCGAGGCGCCGGCCGTCGAGTTCGACCGGCCGGCGCTCGAGGCGCGCACCGCCGGCGCACCGCCGGAGGTCCTCGACGAGCTCGAACGCGCCCGCAGCGTGGCGCTCGGCGTACGCGCCCTGCTGGAGCGCCGCCGACGCCGTGAAGCCGAGTTGTCGGCGCTGGTGGAGACCATTTCCGACCTGGCGACGCTGCACGACCTGGACGCGGTACTGGAGGCGATCGTCCGCCGGGCGCGCAAGCTGCTCGGGACCGACGTCACCTACATGACGCTGCGTGACGAGGAGCGCGGCGATACGTATATGCGGGTCACCGACGGCTCGGTTTCGGCACGGTTCCAGCATCTGCGGCTGCCGATGGGCGCCGGTCTGGGCGGCCTGGTGGCCCAGACGGCCACCCCGTATGTGACCTCGACATACCCCGGCGACGCCCGGTTCCGGCACACCAACGACATCGACTCGGCGGTCGCCGAAGAGGGCATCGTCGCGATCTTGGGTGTGCCGCTGCGACTGGGTGGCCGCATCGTGGGTGTGCTGTTCGCCGCCAACCGCAGCGCCCGGCCGTTCTCCCGTGAAGAGGTGACGCTGCTCGGCTCGCTCGCTGCGCACGCCGCCGTCGCCATCGACAACGCCCGGCTGTTGGCGGAGACCAGGGCCGCTCTCGCGGAACTGAGTACGGCCAACCGGCTCATCCGCGAGCACAGCGCGTCGGTGGAGCGCGCCGCCGAGGCGCACGACCGGATGGCCGGTCTGGTCCTGCACGGCGGCGACGTGTCCGACCTCGCAGCGAGCGTCGCCGAACTGCTCTCGGGCGCGCTGTGCGTACTCGACTCCGACGGGCGGTGCCTGGCCTCCGTCGGTGAGGCCGGCCCACCTGCCGTACTGGCAGACGCGGCAGCGTCGGCGCGCGCACTCGGCCGCACCGTCCAACGTGGAGAGTTGTGGGCGACCGTCGGCGGTGCCGGTGGCGAGGCGCTGTGCGCCCTCGTCCTGCGCCCGTCCCGCGAGCTGGCCGAGGCCGACCTTCGCATCCTGGAGCGGGCCGCGGTCGTCACCGCGCTGTTGCTGCTGTCGCGGAGCAGCCTCGCCGAGGCCGAGAGCCGGGTGCGTGGCGAGTTGCTCGACGACCTCGTGTCACGGCCCGTCGAAGACCTGGAGATGGTACGCGAACGGGCCCGCCGCTTCGGGGTCGATCTCGACGAGGTGCACGCCGTACTGGTCCTGCGCGGCCCCGCCGAACTGCGGCAGCGCATCACGGCCTGGGCGGCCGGGCAGGCGGCCCATCGCGGCGGCCTGGCCGCCTATCGCGACGGCGTCGGCGTGCTGCTGGTTCCGGGATCGGTGGTGCCGGGATGGCAGCCGGGGGAGCTGGCCCGGCAGTTGGCGCGCGAGGTGCGCGGCGTCGTCGGCGTGCCGGTGACCGTCGGCGCGGCGGGACCGGTGCACGGGCCGGGCGAGGTGGCCGACGCCTACCGGGAGGCGGAGCGCTGCGCCGCCGCGCTGGTCGCGCTCGGCCGGGTCGGTGACGGTGCGAGCGGCGCCGACCTCGGCTTCGTGGGGCTGCTACTCGGCTCCGGCGACCGTGACATCGAAGGGTACGTACGGGCGGCGCTCGGGCCGGTCCTCGACTACGACGCCCGGCACGGCACCGTGCTGCGGCAGACCCTGGAGGCGTACTTCGGCGTCGGGGCCAGCCCCGCGCGGGCCGCCGAGGTGCTGCACGTGCACGTCAACACGGTCACCCAGCGGTTGGGGCGGCTGGCCAACCTGCTCGGCGCGGACTGGCAGCGTCCGGAGCGGGCGCTCGACCTGCAGTTGGCGCTACGCCTGTACCGCCTGCACGTCGTTGATCGAGGCGCGGTTGATCGAGGCGGGGTCGGTTGAGGCGTGGTTGATCGAGGCGCGGTCGGTTGAGGCGTGGTTGGGACCCACATGTGCAGCCGTAGAACTGTGGTGAGCGCGTACGTATCGAGGATCACGGCCGCTCCTTAACCTGGCTGAAACATTGTGTCCTGAAGCCATAAGGGTTTCTGAAGCCATAAGGGGATGAGGGTCGATGCGACAGGCGCGTCTCGCTGCCGGGCTGGCCATGTCGGCCGTCCTGTTCACCACCACGACTGCGTGCGGCAGTCCGCAGAAGGCTGCCGGCGGGGGCGACGCTGCCACCGGCACGCCGATAAAGGTCGGCCTGGTCTACTCCAAGTCCGGTGCGCTCGCGTCATACGGCAAGGAGTACTCCGACGGCTTCAAGGCCGGGTTGGACTACGCCACCAAGGGCACCAACAAGGTCGGCAAGAGAGCCGTCGAGGTCACCGAGGTCGATGACGCCGGTGACCCGTCCAAGGCGGTGGCGGGTGCCAAGGACCTGATCGGCAAGGGATACAAGATTCTGGCCGGATCGACCGCCTCCGGCGTGGCCGTACAGGTGGCGGCCCTGGCCGAGCAGAACAAGGTACTGAACGTGTCCGGGCCGGCGGCCACCGACGCGATCACCGGCGCTGGGCACTACACGTTCCGCTCCGGCCGCCAGACCTGGCAGGACATCCGCACGGCGGCCGCGGCCGTGGGCGACGTCAAGGGCAAGAAGGTCACCGTCTTCGCCCAGGACAGCGCGTTCGGGCAGGCCAACGTCACCGCCGTCAAGGCGGTACTCGGCGGCGCCGGCGCGACCGTCGATCAGATCCTGGTGCCCGCGAGTACGGCGGACTTCACCCCGTTCGCCACCAAGGCCCACGACGCCAAGCCGGACCTGCTCTTCGTGGCCTGGGCCGGCGCCACCGCGCAGGCGATGTGGACCGCTCTCGGCCAGCAGAGCGTCTTCGACGTCACGACGGTCGTCACCGGCCTTGACATCTCTGCCACCTGGTCGGCGTACGGGCCGGTCGGCGGAAAGATCAGCTTCCTGTCGCACTATTTCGCCGGTGCCGCCGGTACCGACGCGGAGAAGGCGATGACCGAGCGGGTCACCAAGGCGGGCGGCACCGTGGATCTGTTCACCGGCGACGGCTTCACCGCAGCCCAGATGATCGTGCATGCCGCGCAAGCCGGCGACGACAGCGACGCGATGGTCAAGTCGCTGGAAGGCTGGCGCTTCGACGGGGTCAAAGGCCCGCTGACGGTCCGTACCGAGGACCACGCGCTGCTGCAGCCGATGTTCCAGGCTCGGCTCATCGGCGGCGCGACCCCGAAGGCGGAGTTGGTCAAGAAGCTCGACCCGGACGCGGTCGCGCCGCCCGTCGCAGCGAAGAAGTGAGCGCCCAAGAAGTGAGCGCTCAGGGAGTGAGTGCCATGGGTGGCGGCCAGGACATGGGTGTCGCCCGTGGCGCCGAAGAAGTGATGGGTACCTTCTCCAGAGGGACTGCCGCTACGGGCACGGTCCTCGCGGTGAGCGACCTCAGCTGGACCGTCGGCGGCGCTCGGATCGTGTCCGACGTGACCTTCGAGGTCGCCGAAGGCGAGTTCGTCGCGGTGATCGGGCCCAACGGCGCCGGTAAGACGACGCTGTTCAACCTGATCTCCGGCGTTCTGCGGGCCAGTGGCGGCACCGTCACCCTCGACGGTGCCGACATCACCCGCGAAGCGCCACAACGGCGGGCCCGCCGCGGCCTCGGTCGCACCTTCCAGACCTCCAGCGTCTTTGTCTCGCTGACGGTCCGGGAGAACGTCCGGCTCGCCGCCGCGGCCCACCGGGGCTCGTGCCTGCGTCTGTGGCGGCGCGCCGAAGCGGACCGCGGCGCGCTCGCCACCGCGGCGGAAGCCCTGGAGCGGGTCGGGCTCGCCGACAGGGCGCATGAGATCGCAGGCTCGCTGTCGCACGGTGACAAGCGCAAGCTGGAGCTGGCGATCCTGCTCGCCACCGACCCGCGGGTGATCCTGCTCGACGAGCCGATGGCCGGGCTCGGCGCCGCCGACGTGCCGGCGTTGACGGATGTCATCAGATCGCTCGACCGGACCATTCTCATGGTCGAGCACCACATGAACGTCCTGCTCGACCTCGCCGACCGGGTCGCCGTCATGCACCACGGCGCGCTGCTGGCCATCGACACCCCGGACACGATCATGGCTGACCCGACCGTGCGGGACGCGTACCTCGGGGAGCCGTTGTGAGCGCAGCGAAGCGGAGTGAACCGGAAGGCACTGTGAGCGCAGCGAAGCGGAGCGAACCGGAGAGCACGGCGAGTGATCTGTTGACAGTCGAGGATCTGCACGTACGCATCGGTGGTTCGCACATCCTGCATGGCGTGAGCTTCTCCGTGCCAGGCTCGGGCGTCACCGCGCTACTCGGGCGCAACGGCGCGGGTAAGACCACGACGCTGCGCGCGATCCTCGGGCTCGTCCCACGTACCGGCGGGGTCGTCTTCGACGGCGTCGACATCGCACGCCGGCGGCCATACGAGATCGTGCGACGGGGCATCGGGTACGCGCCCGAGGACCGGGGCGTCTTCGCCGGACTTACCGTCGCGGAGAACCTCCGCCTCGCCGAGCGGGACCGCGCGCCCCGTTACGACCTGGTGTACGAGCTGTTCCCGGAGTTGCGTACCCGCGCCAAGCAGCCGGCCGGCACGCTGTCGGGTGGCCAGCAGCAGATGGTCGCGATCGGCCGGACCCTGCTCAACGACAACCGGATGCTGCTGGTCGACGAGCCGACCAAGGGCCTCGCGCCGAAGATCGTCACGGAGGTGGCCGACGTGCTCGAACGCGCCGCGGCGACCGTACCGATCCTGCTGGTCGAGCAGAACCTCGCGCTGGTACGCCGGCTCACCGACCGGGCCGTGCTGATCGCCGAGGGCAGGGTGGCGCACACCGGCGGCCTGGCGGAAGACCCAGACCGGCTGCAGTCATTGTTGGGGGTGAGCAGGGTTTGAGCACACTGGTCCTGTTGACGCTGACCGGCCTCGGGCTCGGCGCGCTGTACTTCCTCATCGCCTCCGGGCTGTCACTCATCTTCGGCCTGGCCGACGTGCTCAACTTCGCCCACGGACTGTTCCTGGGCGTCGGCGCGTACGCCACGTGGTGGGCCAGTCAGTACCTGCCGTTCCCGGTCGCCGTCGCGGCCGGGGTGCTCACCGGCACGGTGCTGGCGATCGCGGTCGAGCTCGCGCTCATCCGCCCGCTGTACGCCCGGCCGATCCAACAGGTACTGGTCACCGTCGGGCTGTCGGCGGCCGGCGTCGCGCTGTTGCAGGCGGCGTGGGGCGCCGATCCGCGCACGTTCGCCAAGCCCGGATGGACGGCAGCGACCACCGGGGTGCTCGGCGCGGCCGTACCCAACGACCGGTTCCTGTTGATCGGCGCCGCCATCGTGGTCTTCGCCGCGCTTCTGCTGTTCCTGCGGCGGACCAGGTACGGCCTGGTCGTACGGGCCGGGGTCGAAGACCGGGCGATGGTCACCGCCCTCGGCATCGACGTTCGCAAGGCGTTCACGCTGGTCTTCGCGATCGGCGGGGCGGCGGCGGCGCTCGCGGGCGCCCTGGCCGGCCTGTACTTCGGCAGCATCACGCCCGGCCTCGGGGGTTCGCTGCTCATCTTCGCGTTCATCGTCGTGGTGATCGGTGGCATGGGCTCGATCACCGGCTGCGCGCTCGCCGCCGTACTGGTCGGCCTCGTCCAGCAGTTCGCCAACTACTACGCGGCCGCGGGTGTCGGTGAGGCTTCGGTGGTGCTACTGCTCGCCGTGGTCCTGCTCGTACGCCCCGGTGGGCTGACCGGGAGGACCGCATGATCACCGGCACCCTGAAGCGGTGGTGGCCGCTGGCCGTCCTCGCGTTGCTCGTCGTCGTGCCGTACACGACACTGTCCGTGCCTGGCGTACTGCCTGGCGGGCTCAACAGCCCCGGCTCGCTGCAACTGCTCGCGGTGTGCCTGCTGTTCGCGGGCTTCGCGGTCACCTACGACCTGCTGTACGGCCACACCGGTCTGCTGTCGTTCGGCCATGCGCTGTACGTGGCAGCCGGTAGCTACTCCGCGAACATCGCGGTGACGAAGCTGCACTGGGGCTGGGGTCCGGCGCTCGCGGCGGCGGCGGGTGTCGGCCTGCTCCTGCCCGCGGTGCTCGGCGCGGTGGCGCTGCGGGTCCGGGGAATCGCGTTCGCCATGGTGACGCTCGCCTTCGCGCAGGTCGGCTCGATCCTGGTGATGAGCGCCCGGATCACCGGCGGCGAGGAGGGACTGTCCCTTTCGGACATTCCTGCGATCTTCGCCGGGGTGGCCAACACCGCCAACCTGTACTGGCTGGCTCTGGCGTACCTGGTGGTCGTCGTGGTCGTCGTGCGCTGGTCGGTGGAGTCCGAGCCGGGGCGGGTGTGGCGTGCGATCGGCGACAACGAGCGACGGGTCACCGTACTCGGCCTGTCGCCTTACCGGTTCCGGTTGCTGTCCTACGTGCTGTCGGCGTTCCTGGCCACTCTCGGCGGAGTCGTCCACCTGCTTCTGCTCGGCGGGTCCACGCCGCAGATCACGACGTCGGCGTTCACTGTCGGGCTGCTGGTGATGACCGTGCTCGGCGGTGCCGGTACCCGATGGGGTGCGCTGCTCGGCGGCGTGCTCTACACCTACCTCGACCAGCGGCTGTCCTCCGTCGCCGGCTCCGGCGTGGTCGCGGGTCTGCCGGCGGCGGTCCGGCTTCCACTGTCGCAGCCGCAGTTCATACTCGGCGCGCTCTTCGTCATGGTGGTCTATTTTCTACCCGGTGGTCTCGCAGGTCTGAGTCGCAAATGGAGGCGGGCATGAGCTCGAGGCGGGCATGATGAAGTCCACGCGGATAGGTGACCTGCTGGTCCACGTGTGGCCCGCGACGAGTGCGGACGCCCCGGTGGTGGTCGCGGCGCACGGGATCACGGCCAACGGGCTGTCATGGGCGCAGGTGGCTCGGTCGCTCGACGGCCGGGTCACGCTGGTCGCGCCCGACCTGCGCGGACGGGCCGGCAGCCGGGACGCCCCCGGTCCGTATGGCATCGCCCGCCACGCCGACGACCTGATCGCGGTTCTGGATGGGCTGAGACTTGACGGGCTCGGCCTGGATGGGCTCGGCCTGGATGGGCTCGGTCTGGATGGGCTCGGTCTGGATGGGCTCGACGTCCGCCGGGCGGTACTTACCGGACACTCGATGGGCGCTTTCGTGGCGGCGGTCGCGGCGGTTCGTCACCCTGACCGGGTGGGCGGGGTCGTCCTCGTCGACGGCGGACTCGCGTTCCCGGTGCCGGACGGCACCGACCTCGACGCCGTGCTCGCCGCCGTCCTCGGGCCCGCTGTGGCGCGACTGGGCATGACGTTCCCCGACCGGGACGCGTACCGGCAGTTCTGGCAGGCGCATCCGGCGTTCGCCGGGGACTGGACGCCCGAGGTCGAGGCGTATATCCAGCACGACCTGATCGGCTCCGGCCCGTTTCGGTCCTCGTGCGTCGCCGAGGCCGTTCGCATCGACGGCGGTCAGGTGCTCGTCGACGCCGAGACCCTCGCGGCGATCCACTCGCTGACGGTGCCCGGCGTGCTGCTGTACGCCGAGCGGGGGCTGCTCGACGAGCCGCAGGCGCTTTACGACGCGCAGCGGGTGGCCGGCCTGGAGATGCCTGCGGTAGCGGTGGCGGACACCAACCACTACTCGATCCTGATCGCGGACAAGGGGGCGGCTGTCGTGGCCGACCACATCCTGCGCGCGGTGGGGGAGCCCGGGTAATCGCGGCACGTGGGCGGGCAGAATCGGGGCATAGCCAGACGCAGCTCGCGCCGGATGGCCGTGATCGATCCGGCCTCACCCGGCCCCGGTGGGCTGGGGGAGTCCTACGATCGCTGCTGCGGACGCTGCCACCGTTGGGAGGCGACGGCGCCGACGGCGGAGCTAGCAGGGCGACGCACCTACCTTCCTCTCAGGCGGAAGAGTGCGCGTAACGATTCTGGTTGCCGCGAGGTAACGGCCTGGTACTCCAGCCGTTCGACTCCTGGCCTGACGGGTTGCCGCCCGCACCGATGAGTTCCGCGCCGCCGGAGGGTCTGTCCCTTAGAGAACCAGATCGAAACAAGGAGCCTCGTTGAGCGTTCTAGACGAT
>JAOPWA010000314.1 GCA_025965915.1 Dactylosporangium sp.
CATGACCCTGGTCAACGCGGGCCCCTCCGTTCCGCCGCGGCGACAAGCATGTCCTCCAACTGGTCCACCCCGGCCCGCTTGGACATTTGGGCCTGGTAACTCTCCCTGGCCCGTCGCGCCATGTCGGCCCGTTCGACGGGTGACAGCGCGGCGGCCCGCAGGAACCGGTCGGCGAGTGCCTGCCAGTCCTCGGGTGGGCACGACAGTCCGACACCGCTGTTCTCGGCGATCCGGGCGCAGTCGCCGGGTGCGGACACCACGACCGGCGACCCGCAGGAGAGGGCGGCCTGAAACTTCGACGGGATCGTTCCCCGGAAGATGGGCAGATTGAGCAGCGAGACGAGTTGGTAATCGGCAGCCGCGTACAGGGCGGCCATCTCGGACGGCGGCCGGCGGCCGAGGAACCGGATGTTGGTCGCGCCGAGCCGTCTGGTCAACAACCGTGCCGCGTCCTCCTGTATGCCGGAACCGACCAGCACCAGGTCAACCTGCTCGGTGTGGTCGACCGCGGCGGCGGCCCGGACCACGCCCTCGATGTTCTGGAACGGGCCGATGTTGCCCGCGTGCATGATCGTGCAGCGGCCGCGGTGCCCGATCTCGCGTCGCGCCGCCTCGCTCTCGCCGACCGGGCGGAACAGCGACTCGTCGGTCCAGTTCAGTACGATCCGCACCTTGGCCGGGTCGGCGCCGCGCTCGACGACCAGGTCGCGCATGGACGGCGCGATGACCGCTATCGACGCCGCTGAGCGGTATACCTGGCGCATGGTCGTCGCCAGCGCACGGTGCATGAGTGTGCGGGCCGCGCCCCGGGGCGCCAGTACGGATTCCGTGACGGACTCCGGCCATACGTCCTGCACATGCAGCACGGACGGTATCCGGTACAGCAGGCGCAGCAGGGCCGGCGCGGCGAACACCGTCGCGGGCGGGTGGTACACGTACAACGCGTCGACGTGGGCGAGGTAGCGCACCGCCGCCAACGCGCTCGTCGCGGCGAACGAGAGGTAGTTCGCGGTACGCCTGACCGCCGACGAGTCGTGGCTCGGGTAGAGGGGAACGCGGCGCGTGGTGACCCGTCCCGCCGTCGACCACTCGTTCCAGCGTTGCCGGTACCCGGGGTAGATCCGGCCGTCCGGGTAGTTAGGGAACCCGGTCAACACGCGCACCTCGTGGCCGCGGGCGGCCAGTTCCTCGGCGAGGCTGGACGCGATGAACCCGGGCTCCGGCGGGTACCACTGCGAGACGATACCGATCCTCATTCCACGGCCTCCGGGTAGGTGTCCGGCCGGGCCGGGTCGAAGAGGTCGTTGGACCAGAACAAGGTCAGCAGCTCGGTGTCGCCGACGTTGGTGATGTTGTGAATCCACATGGTCGGCATGTCGACGACGACCGGCTCGGTGCCCGACACCCGGAACCGCACCACGTCGGCGTGCAGCGCCCGCCGCAGTGCGATCTCCGCCGCACCACGCAGGACAACGAACCGCTCCACCTTCGCCATATGGAAGTGGTCGCCGCGGGTGACGCCGGGCCGGGTCGACGAGAAGAACACCTGCCCGCCGCCGCCGTGCACCTTCACCGCTTCGGTCAGTCCGCCGCGCGCGTCGGACCGGGTCGACAGCCGGATCGGATAGTGGCCGGGAAAGCAGTGCGAGCGGTACGTGTTGAACAGCCGGACGTCGAAGTGGCTCGACAGCACCGGGATATCCCCGGTGCGGTAGGACTCGCTGAACCGTGTGAGCCGTCCGGCCAGGTCCGTCACGGTGCACCGGTGGACCAGCGGGACGCCGCCGCAGCCGGGCGTGGCCGGTGCCTCGACGCCGAGCAGCACCGCCGCGGCGTCGGTGGCGTGCAGGAGGTTGAGCTTGCGGTCCTCGTGGATCCCGGGCGACCCGCCGGCCGCCAGGATCTTGCAGAACGTGGCGACGACCGAGTTGTAGAACGGCCGGCCGTGCTCACCGAAGACGTTCGGCAGGCGGATATCCTCGAACGCCGATCCGGCGTGGGTGGCCGCCTCGCGCAGCACCTCGGCGGCGGCCGCCTTGGACTCGCCGTACGGGGTGCCGTTGCCGGCCTGGACCGAATTGGCGAACACCACGGCCCGGGGTGGAGCGGCGCAGCGCCGCAGCGCGTCCGCCAGTGCCCGCGCCGGCGCCAGGTTGCCGGCGGAGACCTCGTCCGGGTGGCCGCGGTTGGCGCCGGCGAGGTGCAGGACCCGGTTGGCGCCGTTCAGCTTCCTGGCGAGCTGGTCGGGGTCGGCCAGCGCGTCGCGTCCCACCGCGACAGGCTCGGGCCAACCGAGAGCGCGGGCGAGTACGCCGACATGCCACCCGAGGAAACCGTCCGACCCGGTCACCACGGGCGCGGTCGTCATCGTGCCGCCACGGGGGCTCGTACGGCGTCGAGTTCGGCGCGTACCTCGGGCAGGGTCAGCAGCAACGACTCCAGCTCGGGTACGTCCAGCCGCGGTGCGCTGCTGGAGTCGTAGTCGGTGGCGCAGAGCTGCGCCGGGTTGCCCTCGCTGAAATAGAGGGAGTAGTTGAGGTCCCGGGCATCGCTCGGTACCCGAAAGTAGTCCCCGAGGTCCTCGGCGTCTGCCAGTTCCTCGCGGCTGGCGAGGGTCTCGTTCATCTTCTCGCCGTGCCGCACGCCGATCACCTCGATGTTCGCCGGCACTCCGAAGAGGTTGCCGACCGCCGTGGCCAGGTCGATGACGGTGCACGCCCTCGCCTTGCGGATGAAGACATCGCCCGGCTGCGCCTGGGTGAAGGCGTGCTCGACGAGGTCGACGGACTCGGCGAGGGACATGACGAACCGCGTCATCGTGGGGTCGGTGACCGTGAGTGGACGTCCGCTTTTGACCTGTTCGATGAACAGCGGGATGACCGAGCCTCGGGAGTACATGACGTTGCCGTACCGCACGCACGAGACGTTGGTCCGGGCCCGGGGGTTGTTCCTGGCGTGCGCCCGGGCGGCCTTCTCCATCAGGCCCTTGGTCATGCCCATGGCGTTGACCGGGTAGACGGCCTTGTCCGTGCTGAGCATCACGAGCGAGACCACGCCGTTACGCTCGCACGCGTCGATGACGTTGACGCTGCCGATGATGTTGGTGCGTACGGCCTCCAGCGGGAAGAACTCGCAGGAGGGAACCTGTTTCAGCGCGGCGGCGTGAAACACGAAGTCCACTTCGCGGCTGGCCCGCACCACGCTGTCATAGTCACGGACATCTCCCACGTAGTACCGCACGCGGGCGTCGCGCAGCCGCCGTCGCATCGCGTCCTGCTTGGCCTCGTCGCGGCTGAATACACGTACTTCGGCGGCGCCGCTCTCCAGGAGCCGGCACACCATTGTCTGGCCGAACGAACCTGTACCTCCGGTGATCAGGAATCTGCGGCCGGACATTACGGACGTCATGATTATTCCTCTCCGTCGTGGCCGCGCGGATGGGCGCGCGACGACGGCAACGAGCAGCGCGGATTGGGCGCGGCGAGGGTGGTGAATGCGCGCGCGGGCACCACATTAAGACCAGCTACCACCTTGCGCACGCTGAGAAGTCGACGGTTTCCGGACGCCACCCGAACTCCAGTTACGAAGCTGAATCCGCTGGTCGCGCGGGTGGCCCAACGGCCGCCGGTCTTCCGGCACGTCGATCGTCGGCTTTCGCCAGGCGACCGCCGCGAAACAGGCAGAACCGGCCGGGCGACCCGGCGGAGAATCGGCCGGGGGCCAGTCGGAGAATCGGTCGGAAAACACAGAGAATCGATTGTGAAGTTGCTGAGTGGCTTGCAGGCGAAAGCTTGCACCGGCAGGAGGCCCTGACTACTGCTGACCCGCAAGAAGCAGCACATGGATCCCGGTCATCGATCGCCTCGCACCGAAGGGCTCCGTTGCATTGAGCGTTGGCAAGATCGAGGCAGACTTGAGCAGTGAAGTCGTTGACCCGCTCTCGCCCGTGGCTGCCGCCGACGTCGGCGTTCGCCGGGTTCCGGTTCCCGCCCGAGGTGATCGTCGTTGCGGTGCACTGGTACCTGCGGTTCAACCTCTCGTAACCGAGACGTGGAGGAGCTACTGGTCGAGCGCGGCGTGGAGGTCGACCACGTCACCGTCTACCGGTGGGTGCAACGGTTCACCCCGCTACTGGCCGACGCCGCCCGATTCTGCCGCCATTCACCGGGCGACAGGTGGCACGTCGACGAGACATACGTCAAAGTCAACGGAATCTGGCGGTACGTCTACCGGGCGGTCGACCAGCACGGACAGGTCATCGACGTCCTCGTCTCGGCCCACCGTGACGCCGACGCGGCCAGGAGGTTCTTCCGACGAGCGCTATCAGCGCTGAAAGTCAAGCCCAGCGAGGTGGTCACCGACGCCGCCGCGGTCTACCCCGCCGTCCTCGACGAGCTGATCCCGTCGGCATGGCACCACGTCGAGCAGTACGCCAATAATCCGATCGAGGCCGACCACAGCCAGCTGAAACACCGGTTGAAACCGATGCGCGGACTACGAACGGACCAGACAGCACACGTGATCATCGCCGGACACGCCTTCATGCAGAACCTCCACCGCGGCCACTACGAACTCAGCCTCGACGCACCGCCGACCACGCGGGTCGCCGCTGCGTTCACCGAACTCGCCCAAGCGATCTGACCACGGACCCAGCACGGGCTCAACACGTCCCCGGGTCCCACAACGCAACGGCGCCCGGCCGGGTCCGCTGGGATATGTCCAGTGGCGGGCGACCAGCCGCCGGTGCCAACGGAGGACCGTATTCGGGGTGACGAGTCGGTGTGCGGTCAACGCCCGGGGCAGGAGCCTGATCAGGGCGGCGAGCACCGCCCGGTCGGCCCAGTCCAGGCGCGGCTTCGGGTTCTGTCGGCGCAGGACCGCGTTCTCGTGGCGCAGGACCAGGATTTCCGCCTCCTTGGCCGCGCTGGTCCGCCTGACCAGGGTCAGCCAGTCGACGATGTGGCAGAACACGAGGTAGAGCAGGCGTAGCGACACACGTAACGATGATGCCCTACGGCATGCCCGAGCGCTGCATCTGTCCAGGTCAACCACGGTGCGGAGGTTTTGGAACCCCGCAAGCGCTGAACCCGGCCCTGCGTGATTTCGCGATGTCGGGGCGCTTGGCTTGGCTTGTGGCGGGGACGGCCATGCGACCAGATGGCCAGGAGTGTCACCTAGACCGCCACCCGCGCCGAAGATCTTCGCTCTCGACGTGCCTGACCTCGACCTGATCGGGCACGTATCGAAGCCTATGCGGGCGTTGCAGACGAAGCCTGTCGGGCTCGTAAAATCAGGTCCGGCTACGGGCGGCGGTCAGGTCTTCGATGTGCGGTGGCGGCCCGCGCCTGTCGGGCGTTCCCGCTCCGCCGACGTCAGGTCCGGCGGGCCGG
>JAOPWA010000321.1 GCA_025965915.1 Dactylosporangium sp.
AACCGTGGTACGAGCGCGTTGTCGGCCGCTGTCGGCTGGTCGGGAAAGCCGCCGGCGGCGAGGAACTCTGCCCGGCGTACCAGCGAATTGCCGCCAGCCAGGAATCCGACCTCGGCGCCTGGCGCGAGGCGGCTATAGCGCTGGTCGTAGCGCCACTGCCTGGCGCGGCTGACCAGCCCGGCGTCAAAGGGCAGCACCCGACCGGTGATGGCTACGCTGTCGTCGATCAGATCGGCGCACGCCACGTCGAACCAATCGGGTAGTACCCGCGCGTCGTCGTCGACGAAGGCCAGGACGTCACCGGTCGCGACGTCCGCCGCCCGGTTGCGACTCACGCTCGCTCCCCGTTGCACCTCGTTGCGCAGCACGGTCACCCGCGCCCGGGACGCCAGCGCACCGTCGACGCGTACCGGCTGCGCCGCCCCGTCGTCGACGACGATCACTTCGTGCAGCGCGCCGTTGTCGGCGTTGACCAGCGCGCGCAGGCACTCGTACAGGTCGTGCGGGCGGCCAATGGTCGGCACGATGACGCTGATCCGGGCCGTCACCGCTGCTCCCACCCGGTATGCCAGCCGCGCACCAGCCCGTCCCAGCCGCTGTCGCCGCCGCTGGGCAGGTACGTACGCCGCACCGACAGGGGCGCCTCGGTCCAGGGGCGGCTTCTTGCTTTAACCGACCCGAACGCGAGCAGCGGACCCAGGCCCTCGACGTACGCCGGCACCGGTGTCTCGATCCCGTACGGGTAGGCGTAGACCGCCGAGTCCAGGCCCAGCCGCTCTCGCAGCTCACCGAGCGAGTCGACGACCTCGTCCCGCGCCTGCGCGGGGGTCAGCCGGTCCAGCGGCGTATGGGTCAGCCCGTGGGACGCGACCAGGTGCCCCGCATCGCGTAGCCGCGCGCACTCGTCCCAGTCCAGGTAGTCGGCGCGGGGGTCCGCGCTGCGTTGGACGAGCAGGCGGGTGCACACGAAGAACACCGCTTTGACGCCCCGCGCGTCCAGCAGCGGCACGGCGTGCTCGAGGAGGTCGCGGTACCCGTCGTCGAACGTGATCAGTACTGTCGGCCGGTCCGGCGGGCTGAACCGGGTCGCCGGGCCCCGCAGTAACAGCGGATCGGCCGGTTCGAAGTGCCGCAGCAGGATATCGAGGCCGCGGGCGAAGGAGTCCGGCGTCACGTTGGTGTAGTGGTCGATGTGCGGATGGACGTGATGGAAGTAGACGACGAGCGGCCAGCCGGGTGCGGATCCGATCGCCGGATCGGGCACGAATCCCGCCGGGGCGGCCACTGCCGTGCCGGGAGTTGAGGTCATGCGGGCTCCTGCAAGCTAGACAGACAGGGATGCGCTGCTCAGGGCGCACAGCCGCGACCACACTGCGGCTGCGCGGTCGGTGCGTGGTGCGGTGGAGGGCGGCGGGCTGCGGCGGGCCATGAAGCCCTCGGGCACGTCGACGCCGGCGAACCGGGTCACCCGCGCGACACCGTCGCCGGTACAGATGTCGTCGTAACTGATCTCGAGCCGTCGGTCCGGGCTCACCTGATCGCGGAATGCCAGCCAGCGCTCGTTCCAGGCGGCCCACTTCAGTTCGCAACCGGCGTCGTCGGCGGGGCGCCACGGCCGGTCACCCGACCAGGCCCGCATTGAGGCGGCGACCTCTACGGGATGCCGGTAGACGAACAGCCACCGTGCCCGCGGATAGAGCCTGTGCAGGTAGGGCAGGTCGAGCAGGTACTCGTTGTACTTGTCGCCCCATGGCACGTCGCCGTAGGCCGCGGCGGCCACCTCCCGCACGACGGCTGTCTCCGGTTGGGCATCGAGGTCGTAGCCGCCCGCCGCGGCCCGGCCGGCGGCCGCGCGTAGCGCCGACTCCACCCGCTCGTGCCACCGCTGCGCTTCCGCGCCGCCCGCCGGGTGGCGCGCGAGCGCGTGGCACAGCTCGTCGGCGCGTAGGTGCCGGGCGGCCAGGTCGTCGGCGCGGATCCACCGCGCGGTGAGGTAGAACAGCTTGCCGTTGACGGTGAAGCAGCCGCCGCGGTCGGCGTACCCGGCCGACAGCGCGTGGCCGAGGGCTGTCGTGCCGCTGCGCTGCGCCCCGACCAGTAACAAGGGCTGTGGGTGCTCAGACACCGCTCCACCATCCATTGAGGACCTCCATGCAGGTTCGGCTGGCCTCCACTCCCCCGGCGGAGATGCCTGCTCCCCACGGCTCGTCGCGCTCCGGTCCGGTCAGGGTCCGGTCCAACCGCCAGTGCGTCTCCAGTGACACCCAGCCGTCGTAACCGTGTGCCTTGAGCGCGGCGAGGATCGACGGCCAGGGCAGGTCACCGGCGCCGAGCCGGACGTATCCGGTACGGCCCGCAGGGTCCTTGACGTGTACGTGCCGGATGAGCGACGCCGCCGCCTCGAAATCGCCGGGAAACGGCTCCGGGTCGAAGCCGCTGAACACCGTGTTACCCGGGTCCCACAGCAACCCGATCCGCGCGTCGCCCAGCTCCTCCAGAAACCGCAGGGCGAGCCGGAGGGTGGGTGTGTTCGACCGGGTACCGGTCTCCAGGACCAGCCGCACGCCGTCCGGCCATTCCAGGCCGTCGAGCACCCGGCGGGCGACCCGGGCCGCGCCTACCGGGTCGGCTTCGCCGTCGCGGTAGAAACTGAAGATACGTACGTGACCGGCGCCGAGCAGAGCGGCCTGTGCCAGCGCCCGTTCCACCACCCGCCGGCTGGCGGCATGGTCGGCGGCGTCGAGCGGCACCGGATGCTTGAGGCCCGGTGGGCAGAATCCGGCCGCCCGCAACGAGTACTCGTCGAGCACGGCCCGCGCCGCACGCAGCTGACCGTCGTCGAGCAGGTGCGGCGGCACCCCGTCGATCGACCGCAGCTCCAGTCCTTCGAATCCGAGCTCCGCCGCGAGCCTGGCTGCCGTCGGTAGGTCCTGGGATATCTCGTCGCTGATGATCGCCCTACGCATCGCCACGTCCTTCCGAGTAGCTCGGCGCGAACCAGCTCCGCAGCACCGCCACGTCGTCGGCGAGTACCCCGGCTTTGCTTTCCACCAGTACCGGCGCTCCGGGCGGCACCAGCCGCCGCACCTGCGCGACGTGTGCGGGGTCCATACCCCGCAGTGGCAGGTGGCGGGTACCCGCCGGGTCCGACGTGTCGTAGCCCTTCACCTGACAGGCCACTATGTACGGGCCGAGCAGCGGCTCGACGCCGTCGAGGCCGCCGTGCAACTTCGCCAGCCCGAGCGTGTCCAGCAGTAGCCGACAACCGGTCTCGGCGCACAGGCCGGCCAGGGCCGGCGGGCCCGCGTACCCGTGATGGGTCTCCACCAGCACCCGTCCGACTCCGGTCATCTCCTGCAGCGCGTTCACCTGTTCGCGGGCCACCTGGCGGGCCAGCGGATCGACGTCGAGCGCCTGGTCGGCGAAGACCTTCACCGGCACGTCGACGGCGCCGAGCCGGTCGAGCTCGGCGAGGCGCTGCTCGCACGGCTGGCCGGGCCGGCCGAGGACCAGCGACATCCCGACGAACGCCACCCGCAGCCCAGCCGCGCGCAGCGGGGCCACGCCGTCGCACTCCCAGGCGTGCCCCTTACCAGCACGCAGGTCGACCACATCCACGCCCAACTGCCGCGCCGACGCCGCCAGTTGCGGGCCGGTCAACTCGGGGCAGCACCCCGACGAGATACCGACGGGCGTCATGCGGCCAGCCGCCCGACCCGCTCGACGATCCGCACCACGCCACGGCTGCGGGCCAACGCGGTACGCGCCGGCTCGGTTCCGCTGGCCACCGCCCGACAGAACTCGTCGTAGACCGCGGTACGCAGGTCCGCCGTCGGCACCGCGGCCACGGCCTCCTCGTGTGCGTCACGGATGAGCCGCGGCGCACCGTCGTGGACGGTGAACACCTGCCCGTCGTCGTAGACGGCGAGGCGTTCACCGCGCGCGTCGATGGCCGTCGTCCCGACGAGGGTGAGCACCGCACCGCTGCCGAACCGGACGGTGAGCGCGAGCCGGGTGTCGACACCGGGTACGAGGTCGCAGTCGACCAGGCCACTGACCTCGACCGGGTCGCCGAGAAGCTGACAGGCCAGGTCGGTGTAGTGCACCGCCAGGTGGGCGAACAGGCCGCCGCCGGCGGCGTCGGGGTCCAGCCGCCACGCCTCCCTGGCGTAGTGCCCGACCGGACGGTGGCGGACCACCTCCAGCACCCCCACCGCGCGCGGTGACCAGGTCGCGTCCAGCGCGTCGGCGGGCAGCCGGAACCGGTGTTGCAGCATCACCCCGACCGGACGGCGGGCGGACCGCGCCGCTATCAGTAGCTCGTCGAGTTCGGCCTCGGTACGCACCGGCGGCTTCTCCACCAGCACCGCCTTGCCCGCCGCCAGAGCGGCCGCCGCGAGGGCCGCGCGGGCGCCCGGCGGGGTACACAGCGCGACGACGTCGACGTCCGGTGCCGCGAGTACTCCTTCCCAGTCCAACGGTTCGGCCTTCTCCAGCTCACCGGCGAGCGCCGCGACCCGCGCCGGGTCGGCGTCGCACACCGCCCGTAGCTCGGCGGCCGGCGTGCCCGTCAGCGCGCGTAGATGTTGGCGTCCCGCCGCACCGAGCCCGACGATCGCGACGCCGACGGGTGCGACCGGCTGTTCACCCATTCCCGACCCGTTCATGCCGCGGCCCTCCGCGACAGGTCGGCCGCCGGCGTGGACAGGCCGAGACGGGCCGCGAGCGGTACCGGTACGGAAACGCCCCGTTCGGCCGCTTCGCGTTCGCGCTGTCGTTCCTGCTGCTCGGGGAAGTACACCGTGGGCGGAGCCGCGCCGTAGCCGGCCGCGACCGCGGCGCGCAGGGTCTCGCTGAGCCCGGCGAGGTCGTCGCCGCCGAACGCGGCGGGATGGAACCCGAGGAACATCTGCGCGCACCCCATGGCCCGCTCGGGTTCCTGACGCTGCTTGTGGACGAGTGGGCTGACCGTCCCACCGGCCAGCATGCCGGCGAGGACCTCGACGATCACGCTCACGCCGAGCCCCTTGTAGCCGCCGAAGACGGGGACCGCCCCGCCGCTGTCGAGCGCGTGCGGGTCGGTCGTCGGCCGGCCCGCCGCGTCCACCAGCCAGCCCGGCGGCACCTGTCGACCGCGGGCGGCCGCATCCCGGATCTTGCCGCTCGCGACCGTACCGGTCGCGAAGTCGCTGATCAGGGCCCTACCATCGGCCCCTTCGGGGGAGATCATGCACACCGCGTTGTTGCCCATGCTCGCCTTGCCGGCGTTCGGGGCGGCCACGCTGGGCCCGGAGATGTTGAGGATCAACGCGACGACCCCACGCCGCAGGAACGGCTCCCGGTAGGCGGCGAGCATGCCGATGTGGTTGTTGCCGCGCACGCCGACAGCGGCGATGCCGTACTCGACGGCGGCCTGCGCGCACTCCTCGGCCGCCATGGCGGCGGCCATCTGGCCGAAGCCGCCCTCGGCGTCGAGGAGGCGGACCGCACCGTCGCGCCGCAGCCACCGCGGCACCGCACGCGGATCGATGCCGCCCTGCGCCACCCGGTCCAGGTACATCGGCACCAACTGCACGCCGTGGCTGCTGTGCCCGCGGACATCCGCGTCCACCAGCACGTCGGCGACCCGGTCGGCCATGTCGTCGGCTGCCCCCGCCCCGGCGATCGCGAGCCGTACCCGGTCCCGCAGCACCGACACCGGCACGCGCACGTCACCGGCTGGCACCGCACGCGCGTACCCGTTCTCGAGCCGCAGCCGCCGGTCCGCCGGCACCTCCGCCAACGCCTGCGCCGGCCCCACCACGAGGGCCGCGGATCGGGTCTCCCGGACGCGCTCGTACCAGTCTGGTGGCGTCCCGGTGGCGCTCACGCTCACCACGCACGGCGCTCCGGCCGCGATCACCGTGCCGGGCCGCAGCACCGGAAGGGCCCGAACCTTGCCGTACAGCGGCCGCCTCGCACCAGCCAGCACCTCGACCAGTATTCTCTGCGCGCGGGCGTCCTCGACCTCCAGCACGACCAGTTCGCCGCGCCGCACCTCGAAGCCCATCCCGGCCAGTACAACGGTTTCTCGACCGCGCGGACCCGTACTGACGACGAGGTCAATGACCTCGATCGCGGGCACCGGTGCATCTGCCGTGGCCAACGTCCCTCCCCCGTGCGTCGTTGCGACGCCTCGGACCATATGACAGCCAGCCGTACTACAGCCCCCCGCGCGTAATGAAGTAAATGGTTGTTATGGCGCGCACCCGCGCGCTGAGCCGTTGCCGTTCTAGGTTGAGCTGACGTTGACGACTGGAGGTAGATCGGTGAGCGAAGCGACACCGCACGGGTACCGCCTCGACGGGCTGCACCACACACAGTTGGCCATCCCGCCGGGCGCCGAGCCGCAGGTACGCGACTTCTACGGCGGTGTGCTCGGCATGGTCGAAATCGACAAGCCAGCGGTACTGGCCGCGCGCGGCGGTTGCTGGTTCCGGTCCGGCGGCTTGGAAATCCACCTCGGCGTCGAGCAGGATTTCCGGCCCGCCCGGAAGGCGCACCCCGGCATCCTCGTCCGTGATCTCGACGCGCTGGCCAAGCGGCTGACCGACCAGGGTTGCGACGTGCAGTGGGATGACAACTTCCCCGGTCACCGCCGGTTCTACGCGCACGACCCGCTGGGCAACCGGCTGGAGTTCCTCGAGCCCGAGTCGCAGTCGCGATGACGGCGGTCACCGTCGGTGAGCCGGGCGGCGCCGGGCCCCCCTCCACCGGCGTCTCCCACCCGGCCCTTGCGGAGAGGGCGCACCGGCGCGTGTCGGCGGCCGCCGACACGGCCCGGACAGTGGTGCGCCGGCTGGCCGCCGCCGTGCCCACCACCCAGCCACGGACGGACGCGGGCGAGGCCTGGGCGTACGTGCCGGTGCGCGAGGCGCTCGGCGACGCCGTCGTCGAAGCGCGCGCCGCCGGTGCGGCAGCCGACCTTCTCGCCGAGCACGAGGCCGGGCTCGCGGCGACCGCCGCGGTGCTCACCCTGGCCTGGCAGGTACCGCGGGACGTGGCGGCCATGCTCAGCGCACTCGCGGTGGCGCTGCCGGATGCCGCCACCGTCGCGGCGGACGCCCTGCGCTCGGTTACGGGCCCGGCCACACCGGGCACCGGCGACCCCGCCGCGCCTGATGCGTCGGGTGACGACCGGTCCGACGCGACGACGCTGGTCGTCGCGTCGGCCGAGGTACTCATCGACGCCGGCGGAGCGGCGGCCGCGCTCGACCTGGTCCAGAGGATGTCCGGGCGGGCCCGCGACCACCTGCCGGACCTCGCCGACGCGATCGACGCCGCTGCGGCCGCCATCGCCCGGGCACTGCCGGACGAGTGGGCGCTGCCCGGTCCGGTACGGCTGGCCGGTATGCCCTACCTGCTCGCGCCGTTGGGTCATCTGCTGTCCGGCGCCGCCCTGGTCGGGGTGGCGACCGGGCCCGAGGCGACGCGCCCGGCGGTGGTTACCGCGCGCAGGTACCTGTACCGGCACCTGCGCGCCATCACACCGGAAGGGCTCACCGAACGGCACCTCACGCGGACCGTCGAGCTCATCGACGGACTTCGGTCGGACACGGAGGCGTAATGGTGAGCGAGACTCCAGCGCGCAGGTTCGCGGCGTTCGTGCCGCCTCCCGGGGCGGCCCGGATCCTGACCCTGAACGCGCTTGTCGGCTCGATCGGCACCGGGCTGTTCCTGACGGGAAGCGTGCTGTACTACACCCGGGTGGTGGGCCTGTCCAACACGCAGGTCGGACTCGGGCTGTCCATCGCCGGAGTGTGCGGGATGGTCGCCTCGATCCCGATGGGCGAGCTGGCTGACCGCGTCGGCCCCCGACAGGTACTCGTCGCGCTGCACCTGTGGCGCGTGGTCGGGTACTCGCTGATGGCGTTCGTCCACAGCTTCTGGGCATTCCTGGTCATGGTGTGCATCGTGACGATGGCCGATCGGGCCGGGCCGCCGATCAACCAGGCGATGGTGGGCACCCTGTTCACCAAACAAGAGCGGGTACGCACGATGGCGTTCCTGCGGGCGGTGCGCAACATCGGCCTCTCCGTGGGTGCCCTGCTCGCCGGCATCGCGCTGACCGCCGACACGCCAATCGCGTACCGGTTGCTAACCCTGGGCAACGCGGTGTCGTTCCTGCCGATGGCGCTGCTGGTGGCGAGCCTGCGCCGGTACCAGCGCATTCCGGCCACAGCGGGCGCCAGCGCTGCCGATGACCTTCCGGTCCCCGCCGACCTGCGCCCCCTGCGTGACATACCGTTCGTCGGCCTGGCCGTCAGCAACGGTCTGCTGATGCTCCACGACAGCGTTCTCTTCGTGGCGCTACCGCTGTGGATCGCCCAGGAGACCTCGGCCCCCCGGATCATGGTCAGCGTGATGCTCGTGATCAACACGGTACTCACCGCCGTCGGTCAGGTGCGATGGACCGCGATGACCGAGACCCTGCCGGCCGCGGTACGCGCCATGGTCGTCTCCGGGCTGATCCTCGCCGGAGCGAGCCTCGCCTTCGCCGCCGCGCACTACGGTGGGCCCGTGACCGCGTCGCTGCTCCTGGTGGTCGGGATCATCGCGCTCACCGTCGGCGAGAACCTGCACTCGGCCAGTTCATGGCAGGTTTCGTTCGACCTCTCGCCGGCGCCGGCGCGCGCCAAGTACCTGTCGGTCTTCGGGCTCGGGCAGGCCGGCCAGGACATGCTCGGCCCATCGTTGATCACCGCGCTCGCGCTGGGCTTCGGCGCGACCGGCTGGATCGGGTTGGGCGCGCTGTTCGCAGTCACCGGTCTCACCACCCGCGCCCTGGCCCGGACGGTGGAGTCCAAGCGCAGGGCGCAGGGGATGGTCGAGCCCGACGACCCGACCGGTACGCGCCCTGACCCGCCGTCGGCCGCCGCCAGCGCGACGACCGTTCCGGCGGCCCCCGCGAACTGAGCCTGCCGGCCCGTCACGGTCGGCCCACCCACCACCGAGAACCGGCACTCACCACCGAGAAGCACTCACCGGCCCACCGCACCGCTGGGCCGTCGCTGCACCGCGCCCCGGAACGTCCGACGAGCGGTCCGCCCGTCACGTGACCGGCGCGGCAGCAACCGAAGGGAGACGGCGATGACGCAGATCCTCGACCCCGGCCAGGCCACGGAGTGGACCTGCGCCACCCTCGACGACGTGCTGCGGATCGCGGCGGCACGATGGCCGGAGCGCCATGCGCTCGACGGACCTGACGGGCGACTGACGTTTCAGGAGTTGAACACGCGGGTCACCGCCGCCGCCGCCGCGCTCGCCGCCGCCGGCCTGGAGCGCGGCGACCGGTTCGCCCTCGTGCTACCCGGCGGCGCCGCGGC
>JAOPWA010000349.1 GCA_025965915.1 Dactylosporangium sp.
GACGGTGTTGGCAGCCTCGTCGACCGTGGTCAGGCTGAGCGGGCTCCATCGCGGGGCGTGCCGGACGAGGTCGACCAGTTCCGGGTAGGGGTGGCCGTCGCGGTAGCCACGTCGGACCCGTTCGGTCCAGCCGGCGAGCGGCTTGACCGCGATCCCCACGGCGGCGTCGGGGCGGCGGTCGCGCAGGATGACATGGGCGGCGAGATCGCGCGCCGTCCAGCCTTCACACAGGGTGGGTGCGTCCGGCCCTGCGTCAAGCAGTGCGTCGGCGAGGGCGTCGCGCTCGATCCGGGCGTATCGCGGCATGCGGGTCATCATAGACGATGATCATTGAGTGACGGCAGACACAGGCTGTAACCAAGGTGCGAGGAGGCGGCTTTGTCTGGTAAGGATGGACTCCGCTAGCGATAACTTACCGGGGAGTGGCATTGGGTGGCGACGGAGTACTCGGCAAGGGACTTCGGGTACTTGGCCGCAGCATCCGCGAGCAGCCCCGGCTCTTCGCCATCGGCGTGGGCGGCAGCGTCCTGTTCAGCGTGCTCATCATCGCCGGGGCGTACATCGTCGGCGCGGTGGTCGGCCGCGTGGTCGTACCGGCGCTCGACCATGGCCACGTCGGCGCGGCGGCCCTGGCAGGCGGCGCCGGGCTGATCTTCGCCGTCAGCGCGGCCAAGGTGATGGGCCTGTTCGGCCGGCGCCTGGGTGCCGGCGCGATGCAGTTCCACCTGCAGGCCACCTACCGCCGCCGGGTCACCCGCCGGTACCTGGAGTTGCCGCTGGCCTGGCACCACCGCCACCCCACCGGCACCCTGCTGTCCAACGCGAACGCCGACGTCGAGGCGGCGTTCTACCCGATCGCGCCGCTGCCGTTCGCCGTCGGCACGATCGTCATGCTGGTCGTCGCGGTCGCTTCGCTGTTCTTCACCGACTGGGTGCTCGCCGTCGTCGGCGTCGGGGTCTTCCTCGCGCTGCTGGGCATGAACGTCGGGTACTCCCGGCGCATGTCGCCGCGGGTGTCGGCGGCCCAGCGGCTGCGCGCCGAGGTCTCCGCGGTCGCCCACGAGAGCTTCGACGGCGCCCTCGTGGTCAAGACGATGGGCCGCGAGAGCGAGGAGACGCAGCGGTTCGCGGCGAAGGCCGGCGAGCTGCGCGACGCGCTCATCGGAGTGGGGCGGATACGCGGACTGTTCGATCCGATGCTCGACGCGCTGCCCAGCTTCGGCACGCTGGCGGTGCTGCTCGTCGGCGCCTGGCGACTGCGCCAGGGCGCGATCACCGTCGCCGACGTCGTGAGCGTGGCGTTCCTGTTCACCGTGCTGGCGTTCCCGGTACGCGCCATCGGGTGGGTGCTCGCCGAGCTACCGCGCAGCGCCGTCGGGTGGGAGCGGGTACAGAACGTGCTGACCGCCACCGGCGACATGGTCTACGGCGACGCGGCGCTGCCGGCCGACGCGAAGCCGGCCACCCTCCGCTTCGAGCACGTCGACTTCGCGTACGCCGAGGGGCAGCCGGTCCTGCACGACGTGACGTTCGAGGTGGCCGCCGGCCGTACGGTCGCGCTCGTCGGGCCCACCGGGTCGGGCAAGTCCACCATCGCCTCGCTCGCCGCCCGGCTGGTCGACCCGACCTCCGGCAGCGTGCACCTCGACACCGTCGACGTGACCACCCTGACCCAGGAGTCGCTCGCCGCGGCCGTCGCGCTGGTGCCGCAGGTGCCGTTCGTGTTCGACGACACCGTCCGTGGCAACATCACCCTCGAGCGGGCGGGCGTCGACGACGACGCCGCGTGGCGGGCGCTGCGCACCGCGCAGGCGGAGACGTTCGTCTCCGCCCTCTCGCAGGGCCTCGACACCACGGTCGGTGAGCGCGGCACGTCACTGTCGGGAGGCCAGCGCCAGCGGCTGACCCTGGCCCGGGCCCTCGCCGGCGGACCCCGCCTACTCATCCTCGACGACGCCACCAGCGCGGTCGATCCGCGCGTCGAAGCCGCGATCCTAGCGTCGCTGCGGGACAGCGACGCCGCCGCTTCCGTCCTGGTCGTCGCCTACCGCCGGGCCACCATCGCGCTCGCCGACGAGGTCGTCTACGTCGAGCACGGCCGGGTCGTGGCCCAGGGCACCCACGCCGACCTGCTGGCCACCGTCGCCGGGTACGCCAACCTGGTCACCGCGTACGAGAAGGCCGACGCCGAGCGCGAACGCGAGAAGGCCTACGACGAGCAGGAGATTTCCGCATGACTTCGGCCGTGACGCAGGCGTCGACCTGGACCACGCTGCGGCGTGGGCTGTCGATGTCGCCCGAGCTGCGCAGCGGACTGGCCGGCACCCTCGGCCTGGCGCTGCTCGCCACGGCCGGGCGGGTGGCGGTACCGGTCGCGATCCAGCAGGGCATCGACAATGGCCTGCGCGCGCCCGGCGGCCCGGACCTCGGCGTCATCACCGGCATCGTCGCCGTCGCCGCCGTCGTGCTGCTGGCGACGATGATCAGCGCGTACCTGATGAACGTGCGCCTGTACACGGTCAGCGAGACCGCCCTGGCGGGCATCCGGACGCGTACCTTCCGCCACATCCACGACCTGTCGATGCTGCACCAGCAGAGCGAGCGCCGTGGCTCGCTGGTCTCCCGGGTGACCGGTGACGTCGACCAGATGAGCCAGTTCCTGCAGTACGGCGGCGTGATCCTGCTGGTCAGCTTCGGCCAGCTGACCATCACGACCCTGGTCATGGCGGCGTACTCCTGGCCGCTGACCCTGGTCGTCTACGCCGCGTTCGCCCCGGTCGTGTTCATCATCCGGCACTTCCAACGGCGGTTGAACATCGCGTACGGCGTCGTACGCACCCACGTCGGGACGATGCTCGCCGCCGTCTCGGAGAGCGTCGTCGGCGCGGCGGTGATCCGGGCGTACGGCGTGCGGCGGCGCACCGAGTCCCGGCTCGACGCCGCGATCGAGGACAACCGCACCGCCCAGTTCAAGGCGTTGCGTACCAGCGTCACCAGCTTCACGGCCGGGGAGTGGGCGTCAGGGCTGGCCACGGCGGGCGTGGTGGTCGTCGGTGTCCTGCTCGGGGTTGGCGGACACCTGAGCGTGGGCGAGCTGACCGCGTTCCTGTTCCTGGTCACGCTGTTCGTCCAGCCGGTACAGATCGCCACCGAGGTGCTCAACGAGGCGCAGAACGCGATTGCCGGCTGGCACCGGGTACTCGACGTGCTCGACCAGCAGCCCGACGTGGCCGACCCCGGCGACGATGGCCGGGACCTTCCGGCTGGCCCGATCGACGTCCGGTTCTCGCACGTGCACTTCGCGTACCCGAATGGTCCTGAGGTCCTCAGCGACGTCGACCTCGCGATCCCGGCGCGGACCCGGGTGGCCGTCGTCGGCGAGACGGGCAGCGGCAAGACGACCTTCGCCAAGCTGCTCACCCGGCTGATGGACCCGAGTAGCGGACAGGTGCTGCTGTCCGGTGTCGCGCTGACCGACCTGCGTTTCGCGTCGCTTCGCCGCCGCGTCGTGATGGTGCCGCAGGACGGCTTCCTGTTCGACGCGAGCGTGGCCGACAACGTGCGGTTCGCCAGACCCGACGTGAGCGACGAGGACCTGTACCTGACCTTCGCCGAACTGGGGCTCGGCGACTGGGTCGACGGTCTCGCCGAGGGCGTACACACCCAGGTCGGCGAGCGCGGTGAGGCGCTGTCGGTCGGGGAGCGCCAACTCGTGGCACTGGCCAGGGCGTATGTGGCCGACCCCGACCTGCTCGTGCTCGACGAGGCGACCAGTGCCGTCGACCCCGCCACCGAGGTACGGCTGCAACGCACCCTCGACGCGGTCACGCGAGGGCGGACCACGATCGCGATCGCGCACCGGCTGTCCACCGCGCAGGCCGCCGACGAGGTGATCGTCGTCGACCGCGGGCGGGTGGTCCAGCGCGGGCCGCACGGCGAACTGGTCCGCGACCCCGAATCCGTGTACGGGCGGCTCTACGCGTCCTGGCTGGAACAGACCCGAGCGGCTTAACCCGCACAGGCGATATTGCGCGGCCGTCCACGATCATCCAGCGGACGTTGCGGCAAAGGTGCACGCTGGTGGCATGTCGAACGGACATACCTACAGTTACCCGCCTACCGGCTACGACGACGCGCAGGTCGAGCCCGTCCGCCGCTCGGCGCCGGCGTCGGTGCACCTGGTCGCGATCATCGGGTACCTCGGCGGTCTCGCGCTGCTGGCGGCCGGCGTCGCCGCCGGCACGTACGCACTCGGCGGCCACCGGTACGTCGCGGGGCAGCTGGGTGTGGACCTGTCCGCAGTGACCGGCGCCGGCCTCGCGGTCGGCGCGTTGCTCCTGTTCGGTTCGCTGCTCACCCTGGTCCTGGCGCGCAAGCTGCAGCGCGGCCAGCAGTGGGTACGGGTGCTCGTGCTGGCGCTCGCCGCGGTGAGTATCGCCGGCACGCTCTACGACGGCCTGGTGGGGCCGGGGACCGCGAACGTGCTGCTCGGCCTGGTCTTCCCGGTGATCTACGCGGTGCTGCTCAACACGCCGGCGGCCCGGTCGTGGTTCAGCCGCCACACCTACTGATCGAGGCCGTCGAGCGGACCGGCCAGGTAGCGCTGGATCGTCGGCGCGACGGTCGCGACCAGCGTCTCCCGGGACGCGCTCGCGAGAGGCTCGAGCTTGATGATGTAGCGGGCCATGATCAGGCCCATCAGCTGCGACGCGACGAGGGACGCCCGCAGCGGCGCTTCCTTCGGGTCGAGATCGAGGTTGCAGACGACGCGGCCCAGGATCTGGCTGGTGATGAACTCGCGCAGCATCCGCGCCGACCAGTCGTGGCTGACGGCGCTTCGGATCAGCGCGGCCGCCGGGGTGCCGGCGGGGGAGTCCCAGACGGTCACGAACGTGCGCACGAGGCGCTCGCCGATCCCGTCCAGCCCACCGGAGACGACCTCTCCGATCGCCTTGCCCGGGTCGATCGTCGCCTCGATGGCCGCCAGGAAGAGTTGGTCCTTGGCTCCGAAATAGTGGTGGACCAGCGCCGGGTCGACCCCGGCGCTGGTCGCGATCTGCCGAATGGATGCCTTGTCGTAGCCGCGTTCGGCGAATGCCTGCCGGGCCGCCGCGAGGATCGCCTCGCGGGTGTCCTGGTTGCCGGGACGTCGTCCGGTGCGGGGCATGCCTCTCCCTGTTTCTGGTTTTGCCTACGCGTTTCTGGTTGTGCTTACGCGGTGCGTCGCCGCAATGTTGCCGCGCCGAGGAGGAGGGCGACCACGATGCATCCGATGACGACCGTGACGTCCCGCCACATGATGGCTGTGGGGTCGGTGTGCCGGCTCACCTCGCTGAGCGCCTCGACCGCGTACGTCATCGGCATCACGTTACTGATCTTCTCCAGCCAGCCGGCCATCTGGTCACGTGGCCAGATCAGGCCGCACAGCAGCATCTGCGGCAGGATGAAGGCGGGCATGAACTGCACGGCCTGGAACTCGCTCTGGGCGAAGGCGCTCACCAGCAGGCCGATCGCCATGCCGAGGACGGCGTTGCCGATGGCGAGCCCGGCGACGGCCCACGCGCTGCCGGCCGTCTTGAGGTCGAGCAGCGCGTACGCCAGTCCGGCCGCCACGGCCGCCTGTGCCGCGGCGGCGAGGGCGAACGCCAGCGCGTACCCGAAGAGCAGGTCGAGCTTGTGCGCCGGCGTGGTGAGCAGGCGTTCGAGGGTGCCGGTGGTCCGCTCCCGCAGCATGGCGACGCTGGTGATCAGGAACATCGCGATGAACGGGAAGACGCCCAGCATGATGACGCCGACCCGGTTGAAGATGGTCGGCTCGGAGTCGAACACGTAGCGCATCAGGGTCAGCAGCAGCGTCGGCACGACCAGTAGCAGTCCGATGGTGCGCGGGTCGTGGCGCAGTTGGCGCAGGATCCGCGCCGCCGTGTGAAGGGTGATCCGCGCCGACATCACGCCACCTTCGCTTTCTCCTGCTCGAGTTTCTCCTGTTCAAGGACGAGACGTAGGAACGCCTCCTCTAGATCGTCGGTGCCGGTGGCGGCGCGCACCGCGGCCGGCGTGTCGTCGGCGACGATGCACCCCTCGCGGATGAGGATCAGCCGCTCGCAACGCCCGGCCTCGTCCATGACGTGACTGGACACCAGCAGTGTGGTGCCGGCCTGGGCGAGGGCATGGAACTGCTGCCACAGATCGTTTCGCAGCACCGGGTCCTGGCCGACGGTCGGCTCGTCGAGGATGAGCAGTTCGGGCTTGGATACCAGCGCGCAGGCCAGCGAGGCCCGGGCGCGCTGACCGCCGGACAGGGTGCCCACCAGTTGATCCGCCGCTTCGTGTAGACCGACGTCGGTCACGGACTGATCGGCCTCGCGCCGGCTGATGCCGTAGAGCGAGGCGAAGTAGCGGGCGTTCTCCCGCACGGTCAGGTCGGCGTAGACGCTGGGGGCCTGGGTGAGGTAGCCGACCTTGTCGCGAAGCGACGCGCTGCCGGCCGGCTGGCCGAGGACGGTAACGCTGCCTGACTGGATCTTCTGCACCCCGACGACAGAGCGCATCAGTGTGGTCTTGCCGCTGCCGCTGGGGCCCAGCAGGCCGGTGACGCTTCCCTGCTGAATGGTGCACGTCAGGCCGTGGAGCACCCGCCGCTTGCCGCGCGCGACGACGAGGTCGTCGATGGCCATTGCGATCTCCATCGTGTACTCCAAAACTCATCGAGTGTTGAAATAAACGGTAGGTGAATTCCTGACCTTGTGCAAGCCGCTTGGCTTCGAGTGCACTCGAAGAGGGAGGCTGTGTGCGTGGGACAACAAACTGACGAGACGCTCACCGTCAGCGAGGCTGCGGCGCGGTTCGGCCTGACCGCGCATACGCTGCGCTGGTACGAGCAGGTCGGCCTGGTCGACCCGGTGCAGCGCGACGGCGTCGGCCGGCGGCGCTACGCCGAGGCCGACCTCAACCGACTGGCGTTCCTGACCCGGCTGCGCACTACCGGGATGCCGGTGCGCGAGATGCTGCGATACGTGCAGTTGGTGCGGTCGGGTCCGGAGACTGCCGCTCAGCGCCGGGCGCTGCTGGAAGCGCATCGGCGCCAGGTGCTCGCGCGGATCGCCGACCTGCAGGCGGACCTCGACGTGATCAACCACAAGATCGACACGTACGGGGGCTGAGGCTCTTTTTGGATCTTGGAGAGTTTGACATCGCATGCGATGTCAAACTCTCCAAGATCCAAGCCGGGATGGTTCAGAGCGCGAGAACGCGGTCGAGGAACTCCCGGTACCGCCGGACCGCCACCCGTAGCGACTCGGTGTCGGGGTTGTCGGACCTGCGCCGCGGGTCCAGTTCCGCGTGCTGGTGCTGAAGCGCCGCGGCAAGTGCGTTGACGGCATCGGTCACGACAGCGGCGGCCGCCGTGACCGCGAAGTTCGGGTCGTCGACGAACAGGTTGCCGGCCTCCCGGATTCGTGTCCGGAACGCCTCGGCCTCGACACTGGCGTCCGCCCACAGCGCGATCCGGGTCTCGTCGACATCACCCGGGCGTAGCGGGCCGGCCGGCGCTTGCGCTGCGGCAGGCACCGTGCTCACCAAGACGTCGCTCGCTGGCGCGTCGCTCGCCGGGACGTCGCTCGCCGGGACGTCGCTCGCCGGGACGTCGCTCGCCGGCTCATCGGTCGCTGGCACGTACCGGTCGGTCATCGGTGCCGGCCCGTCGTCGGCGCGCGTGAGCAGGTCCACCACGCCCATGTCGTCCGGTGTCGCCTCGGCGACCTCAGCTGCCTCAGTGACCTCAGCTGCCTCAGCTGCCTCAGCTGCCTCAGCTGCCTCAGTGGCCTCAGCCGGCCCAGCGACCTCAGCCGCCTCAGTGATCTCAGCGACTTCAGCGGCTTCGGTGTCCGCCGCGCCGGCCTCGGTGTCCGGGCCATCCGCATCGCCGCCGCCCGTAAACTCCCCGGCCGCCCCATCGCCGCCGGCCGCCGTCTCCCCGGCGGGCTCGGTCCGCCCGGAGCCGGCCACGAGGTCCGCGGGCTCGGTCCACGGCCGTGCCGGACCGGAGTCGACCGGCGACTGCGTCGAATCGGACTCGACCGGCGACTGCGTCGAATCGGACTCGACCGGCGCCGGCCGTTCGTTCTGTGGCCGCGCGTTGTTCTGTGACCGCGGGGGCGGCTCCCAGGGGCTGCGCTGGGCGGGTATCCACGCCACGCCAACCGGCCGCTGGGTGGGCGGGGGCGGTGTGCCGCCGTCGAACGCGTTCCCCGTCGTGTCCGGGTACATGGTGCTCCTTAAGGCCACTCGGTCTGGCGGACCCGCGCCACCGGGCCAGCGCCGCTCGTGCGGACCGGGGCGTGGACGCGGTGCCGACGCCGCCCGCGTCGCCTGTCGCCGCCGACCCGGTGACGCCACGTCGCGGACGCCGACAACGTGGTGCGGGCGTGGCGGGAGCGGCAGGCAGTGTCGCCGCAATCTCATGCATGCCGATGCGCACCCACAACGTACCGCCGATGTGACAGGTGCACATCCCGCGGAATTGGCGTCAGGAGGAACGCCACTCGACTGATGCGGGGCGGCGCGCCGGTGGGTGCGGCGGATAGGAGAGAATCGGGCACTGTGCAGCTCAATCCCGACTCGCAGCTCAATCCCGACTCGCAGCCCGAGCCCGACCGGCAGCCCGAGCCCGACTCGCAGCCCGATTCCCGCCCGCAGCTTGATCCGGAGATCGCGGCGCGGCTCAAACGCGACCCCGCCGGGCTGGTACCCGCGATCGTGCAGGAGGCCGGCAGCGGCATTGTGCTGATGCTCGCGTGGATGGACGACGAGGCGTTGCGTCGAACCCTGTCCACCGGCCGTGCGACGTACTGGTCACGCAGCCGCCGCGAGTACTGGGTGAAGGGCGCCACGTCCGGTCACCACCAGTACGTGCGCTCGGTGGCGCTCGACTGTGACGGTGACACGCTGCTGATGACCGTCGAGCAGGTCGGCGCGGCCTGCCATACGGGTGCGCACAGCTGCTTCTTCGACGTCCTGCAGGAGGCTCGGTCATGACCACCGGCGCCGTCGTACCCGACGAGGCGACCTTCCGCGAGCTGGCGCGTACCCGACGGGTCGTACCCGTGACGCGGCGCCTGCTCGCCGACGGTGAGACGCCGGTGGGGGTCTACCGCAAGCTGGCCGGCGGCCCGGGGACGTTTCTACTGGAGTCCGCCGAGCAGGGGGTCGGCTCGGCGGGGGCGGTGTGGTCGCGGTATTCGTTCATCGGCGTGCGCAGCGCCGCCACCCTCGTGGAGCGCGATGGTCAGGCGATGTGGCTGGGCACCCCGCCCGACGGCGTGCCGACGTCAGGCGACCCGGCGGACGTACTGCGCGAGACCGTCGCCGCGCTGCACGCCCCGGAGCCCGACGAGATCGAACTGCCGCCGCTGTCGGGTGGGATGGTCGGCTTCGTCTCCTATGACATGGTCCGCCGGTTCGAGCGGCTGCCCAGCCTCGCCGAGGACGACCTGAGGCAGCCGGCGCTGGGAATGATGCTCGCGACCGACCTGGTGGCGCTGGACCACTTCGCCGGCGCGGCGGTCCTGATCGCCAACGCCCTGCTGCCCGTGGACCCGTCCGAGGAGGACATGGCGGCCGCCTACCACCAGGCGATCGGCCGGCTGGACGCGATGACGACGGCGCTGTCGCGCCCCACCCCGCCGATGGTGTCGACCGTGGACGCCGGCCGGGTCGCCGAGGTCACGAGCCGGACCCCGCCAGGGGAGTATCCGAAGGCCGTTGAGGCGGCGAAGGAGGCGATCCGGGCCGGCGAGTGCTTCCAGATCGTCGTCGCGCAGCGCTTCGAGCGCACGACTGACGCCGACCCGATTGACGTGTACCGGGTGCTGCGCACCACCAACCCCAGCCCGTACATGTACCTGCTGCGCTTCGACGGGTTCGACATCGTCGGCTCGTCTCCCGAGGTGCACGTGAAGGTCACCGGCCGGCGGGCGATGCTGCACCCGATCGCGGGTACCCGCTGGCGGGGCGAGACGCCAGCAGCGGACGCCGCCCTGGCGGCCGAACTGCTGGCCGACCCCAAGGAACGGTCCGAGCACGTGATGCTGGTCGACCTGGCCCGCAACGATCTCGGCCGGGTCTGCAAGCCGGGCACCGTGGACGTGCCCGAGTTCGCCACCGTGGAGCGCTACAGCCACGTGATGCACATCGTCAGCACGGTGGTGGGTGAGCTCGACGACGGGTACTCGGCGTTCGACACCCTCGCCGCGACGTTCCCGGCCGGCACCCTGTCCGGTGCGCCCAAGGTCCGCGCGATGGAGATCATCGAGGAGTTGGAGCCGACCCGGCGCGGAGTCTACGGCGGCGTCGTGGGCTACTTCGGGTTCGGCGGGGACATGGACACCGCGATCGCCATCCGGACCGCGCTGTTCCGCGACGGTGTCGCGTACGTGCAGGCCGGAGCCGGCATCGTCGCCGACTCCAACCCCGAAGCCGAGGAGACCGAGACCCGCAACAAGGCCGCCGCGGTGCTCGCCGCGATCGCGGCCGCGGAGACGCTGAGGCCGGCCAGATGAGCGGGCGGTCAGATGAGCGGGCCGGCCAGATGAGCGGGCGGTCAGATGAGAGGTCCGGTCAGATGAGGAGATCCGCGCCGTGATCCGCGGACGTACCCTCGCGGTCGTCGCCTGTGTGGCGGGTGCCGGGCTGGCGCTGTTGGCCGCCGGCCGTACCTGGGCGCACGTGACGGTGGTACGCCCGGCGCCGCTGCCGCCGCTACACCAGGCCAAGACCGGTATCGCCCTGCTGCCGTGGCTGTCCGCCCTCGGCCTGGTCGCGCTCGCCGGCGCGGGGGCGCTGCTGGCCACCCGCGGGCTGGTACGCGCCGCGGTGGGCGTACTCCTGCTGTTGTCGGGGTTGGGCCTGGCGGCCGGTGCTCTCACGCGGCTCGTGGCGGGTGCGACGCCGGGCTGGCCGCTGCTGACGGCGCTGGGCGGCCTCATCGTCGCCGGCTCGGGGGTGCTGACCGTCGCGCGCGGGCGGGACTGGCCGGGAATGGCTGCCAGGTACGACCGCCAGGCCCGCAGCACGTCAGGGGCGCCGCGCAGCGAGGCGCAGATCTGGGACGCCCTGGACCGGGGCGAGGACCCGACCCGATAGGGGGCTTGACATTATGCCGCACCCGGTTTGGGTGACGGCGCCCATACCCCGGGCACCTGGCGGCAACAGGCTCCGCTTAGCATCGGGCGCATGACAGCGGAAGAGGGGAGTCCGCAGACGAACCCCGCGCGATTCCAGCCCGAGTCAGGCCACGTGCTGGACGAGATTCTGGCTGGCGTACGTGAAGACGTGGCCGTACGCCAGGAGCGGGTTCCGCTGGAGCGGATCAAGACGTTGGCCGCCGCGGTGCCGCCGGCCAAGGACGCCTACGCGATCCTGCGCGCCCCGGGCGTCGGGGTGATCGCCGAGGTGAAACGTTCGTCACCGTCCAAGGGGCAGTTGGCCGAGATCCCGGACCCCGCGGAGCTTGCCAAGGAGTACGCGGCGGGCGGCGCCCGCTGCGTGAGTGTCCTGACCGAGGGGCGCTGGTTCGGCGGCAGCCTCGAAGACTTCGCGGCGGTGCGGGCCGTGGTCGACATCCCGCTGTTGCGCAAGGACTTCGTCGTCTCCAGCTACCAGGTCCATGAGGCCCGGGCGTACGGCGCCGATGTCGTCCTGCTCATCGTCGCCGCGCTGGACCAGAACACGCTGTCGGGCCTGCTCGATCGCATCGAGAGCCTGGGCATGACGGCGTTGGTCGAGGTGCACACCGAGGAGGAAGCCGACCGGGCCCTCGACGCCGGTGCCCGCGTGATCGGCGTGAATGCGCGCAACCTGCGTACCCTCGAGGTGGACCGCTCGGTGTTCGAGCGGATCGCCCCCGGGCTGCCGGGGCACGTCGTGAAGATCGCCGAGTCGGGGGTGCGGGGTCCGCACGACCTGATTCGCTACGCGTCGGCCGGTGCTGACGCGGTACTGGTCGGGGAGGGCCTGGTGACCCAGAAGAGCCCACGCGAGGCGGTAGCCGAACTGGTCACCGCCGGTAGCCATCCGGCGACTCCGAGGCCGGGTCGATGAGCGCCGTGGATTCCGGGCCGGACCTGAGCGGGCATTTCGGCCCGTACGGTGGGCGGTTCATGCCGGAGGCGCTGATCGCGGCGCTCGACCAGCTCGACGCGGAATACCAGAAGGCGCTGACCGACGAGGAGTTCCAGGCCGAGTTCGGCCGGCTGCTGCGCGACTATGCCGGCTGCCCGTCGATGCTCTACGAGGCCGAGCGGCTGTCGCAGGTGGCGGGCGCCCGGATCTTCCTCAAGCGGGAGGACCTCAACCACACGGGCGCGCACAAGGTCCGCAACGTGCTCGGCCAGGCGCTGCTGACGAAGGTGATGGGCAAGAAGCGGATCATCGCCGAGACCGGTGCCGGCCAGCACGGCGTCGCCAGCGCCACCGCCGCCGCCCTGCTCGACCTCGAGTGCGTGGTCTACATGGGCGAGGAGGACATCCGCCGGCAGGCGCTCAACGTGGCCCGCATGGAGTTGCTGGGCGCCACCGTCATTCCGGTGACGACGGGTTCCCGCACGCTCAAGGACGCGATCAACGAGGCGCTGCGCGACTGGGTCACCAACGTCGACTCGACGCACTACCTACTGGGTACGGCCGCGGGAGCGCACCCGTTCCCGGCGATGGTGCGCGACTTCGTCCGTGGCATCGGCGTGGAGGCCCGCCAGCAATGCCTGGACGCGACGGGAGCGCTACCCGACGCGGTGGCCGCGTGTATCGGCGGCGGCTCCAATGCGATCGGCATCTTCCACGCGTTCATCCCTGACTCCGAGGTCCGCCTGTACGGCTTCGAAGCCGGCGGCGACGGCGTGGAGACCGGCCGGCACGCGGCCAGCATCACCGCCGGTGCCGTAGGTGTGCTGCACGGCGCGAAAACCTACCTGTTGCAGGACTCCGACGGGCAGACGATCGAGTCGCACTCGATCTCGGCCGGCCTGGACTACCCGGCGGTCGGGCCCGAGCACGCCTGGCTCCACGACACCGGACGGGCGATCTACCAGCCGGTGACCGATGCCGAGGCGATGAAGGCGTTCCGGGTGCTGTGCCGCACCGAGGGCATCATTCCGGCGATCGAGAGCTCGCACGCCATCGCGGGCGCGCTGCGGATCGCGCCGACGCTCACGGCCGAGTTGGGGCGCACCCCGACGATCGTGGTCAACCTGTCGGGGCGCGGCGACAAGGACGTGCAGACGGCCGGCGAGTGGTTCGGTGTCCTGGACGGTGCAGCGTGAGCGTTTCCGTCGCGTTCGAGAAGGCGCGGGCTGAGGGCCGGGCGGTCCTCGTCGGCTACCTGCCCGCCGGGTTCCCGACCGTCGACGGCGGGATCGCCGCGATCCGGGCGATGGTCGAGGCGGGCGTCGACGTCGTCGAAGTCGGCTTCCCGTACTCCGACCCGGTGATGGACGGTCCGGTCATCCAGCGCGCCGCCGAAGCCGCCTTGGCGGGCGGCGTACGCACCGCGGACGTGCTGCGCACCGTTGCCGCCGTAGCCGATGCGGGCGCGCCGGTGCTGGTCATGTCCTACTGGAACCCGGTCGAGCGCTACGGCGTGTCTGCCTTCGCCCGCGACCTCGCCGCCGCGGGTGGCGCCGGGCTCATCACCCCCGACCTGATCCCCGACGAGGCCGACGAGTGGTTCGCCGCCTCCGACGAGCACTGCCTCGACCGGGTGTTCCTGGTGGCACCGTCGTCGACCGACGAGCGGGTGCGCATGACCGCGGCCGCGTGCCGGGGCTTCGTGTACGCCAGCAGTGTCATGGGTGTCACCGGCGCCCGCGACCAGACCTCCATTGCCGCGCCCGCCCTGGTGGACAGGGTTCGCCGCCTGTCGGCCGATCCGACTTTGCCGGTCGCGGTCGGTCTCGGCGTACGCGACGGAGCCCAGGCCGCCGAGGTCGGCTCCTTCGCCGACGGGGTGATCGTCGGCAGCGCACTGGTCGGCTGCCTACTGAACGCGCCGGATCTCGGCGCGGGCCTGACCGCACTGCGTACCCTCACCGCCGACCTCGCCGGTGGCGTGCGCGCCTAGGCCGGGCGTACCGGTCATCCGTGCTTCGCCTAGGCCGGGCGTACCCGGTCAGCCCAGGGCGGCGACCGTCGCAGGCTGTTGGGCGGGCGTGGTGAGGTCGGTCCTCTCCAGCGTCGTGTCGCGGCGAACGACGCGCAGCACGCCGGAACGGCCGCCGATGGCGTCGGCCAGGGCCGCGCGGGTCGTGGCGGTCAGCGACTCCGGCAGCGAGTCCGGATCGTGCCACGACAGGCGTACGATCCGGCCCGGCGCGTTCACTGCGACCTCGCCGCCGTGCCACCTACCGCGGAACACGTGCACCACCACGTCGGGCAGTCCGTCGCCGCAGCCGTCGCCGGTCAGTTGGTAGAGGCCGACCAGGTCGGTCAGTTCGATCTCCGCGCCGGTTTCTTCGCGGACGTCCCGGATCACGGCGTGGATCGGGCTCTCGCTGTTGCGGATCCGGCCCCCGGGCAGGCCCCACAACAGGCGGCCCTGGGGGAGCTGGCACAGCAGCAGGCGCCCGGCGTCGTCTGAGATGACAGCGGCGACCACCGATGTGCACGGGTGGTCGCTCGCGAACATGGCGTCGGCGTTGACCGCCGAAGTGAGCTGGCTCATATCGGAAGCCTAGAACCGGGCCCGGAGTGTGACCACCGCAACGCGGGCCACGACCGTACGGAGTAGCGTGTGCACCCGTGAATCCTGCCGCGCTCACCCCCCTCGCCGAGATTCCCAGCCCCACGCAGAGCGTGTGGCATCTCGGCCCGGTGCCCATCCGGGCGTACGCCCTGTGCATCGTGCTCGGCATCGTCGCTGCCTGCGCCGTGACCGAGATCAGGATGCGTCGCCGTGGCGCGCCCCCGTGGGCAGTGCTCGACATCGCCGTGTGGGCGGTGCCGTTCGGCATCGTCGGCGCGCGGGTCTACCACGTGATCACGTCGCCGGACGCATACTTCGGTGCCGACGGACATCCTCTCCAGGCGTTCGTGATCTGGCACGGCGGCCTGGGCATCTGGGGCGGTGTCGCCGGGGGAGCGCTGGGCGCCTGGATCGCTGCCCGCAAGATGGGTATGCCGCTGGCGTTCGTCGCCGATGCGGTGGCGCCCGGCCTGCCACTGGCCCAGGGGATCGGGCGGTGGGGCAACTGGTTCAACAATGAGCTGTACGGCGGGCCGACCTCGCTGCCCTGGGGCCTGAAGATCTACAACTGGGACCC
>JAOPWA010000359.1 GCA_025965915.1 Dactylosporangium sp.
AGACGCTGCCGAGCACGTGGTACGCAGCAAGGCTCGCGCCGGCCTGTTCACCTGTAGCGCGGGTCCGTGAGCATGAGGCGAAACGGTGTTCAGAGACCGAGTCCTGACATCCGCTCATGCTTGATACGCAGGTGATCGTAAAGCTCCTATGTGGTTGGTTCAGCGCCTCGATCAAGCTGCACATCACGCATTTTGTGACCCGAAGGACGAAGGTGATCTTCAACCACCCACATAATGCCGCCGAGCGTGCGACTCGTGGCAGGTGCTGGGCGTTGTGAGGCGGCGTGCAATCGTCAGAGGAACGTCACGCGGGTCGCTTCCTGCTTGCCTTGGGCGAAACCGGCACGGGCGGCGGGGACGCGGGTCGCCGGATCCATCTGATTTGAGCCCATTGCGGCTCGGGAATCGGCGTCCGGTGTGATCACCTCGACGCGGCTGCCCTGCTTGCGCAGGGCCTCGACCTCGCTTGCCAGGTCCGTGCCCCATTCCGGGTCTCTGCGCAGGCCCTCGAACTGGCCTGCTTGCGGTGGTGTCTGGCTCCATCCGCCGAACGGCGAGAGCACCACGACGTTCGCAAAGCCCGAGGCAAGGTCGGCGTTTTCGCCGGAGCGCACGCCACCGTTGATGTAGCGAGTGCCGTTGATGCTGTGCGTGGGGACCATACCGGGCAGCGCGGTGCCCGCGGTGACCGCGTCCACCAGGTCGACGCCGGAATCGCGGTCGAACGCAGCCAACTCGCCGGTATGCGCGTCGACGGCCACCACGATCATCGGCCTGTCCGGCCATTCAGGGCGTGGCAACCTGGCGGCGACCATTGCCCGCCGCTGTCCCGCCGCCGCAGGTCCGAGTATGGAGTCGCTCTCCAACCCGAACGCGCCCATCGCACGTCGTAGATCGGCTGCCGAGGTGGCGGCGGCGCCGATGGCCCTCATCCGCTCGAACACCGTGGCCATCGGCAGGGACGGCGGCTGTTCCCGGCTCTGCCCGACCGGTCGAACCGGCTCGGACAGCACCGAAGCCAACAGTTCGGCCGCTGGTATACCGCTGCGCACCCACGCTGCCGTGGTGGAACCGGACGAGGTGCCGACCACCAAATCGGCGGCCTCTGTCATATCGAGACCAGCTTCGGCCAGGCCTGCGATGATACCGATCTGCCACGCTTGTCCGGCAGCACCACCACCACCGAGAACCAGAGCAACGTTGTGAACCATAGGTGTCGCCTTTCAGGAGTGCCTGGTTGTCGAGGCGCTCCCGGCGATACCTACGTCAATCGCCCGACCGTGACGGGAAGGGGGAGCACCCACATCGATACAGCGTTCATGGGTCTCACCTCCTCGGACGGTGTCACGGTCGACTGCAAGCTACCAGCCCGATGCGATCCCGCCCATCCCTTTTCCCGCCACGTGATCACGACTCCAGACAGGCCCTAGGAGGGACTCTGCGCATGGATGGCAGGCATCCGGTTCTTGCCCGGCTCGACGTGCTCGTCGGCCGATGGACGGTACAGCCGAAGGTTGAGGGCGTCGGCACGGCGTGGACTGAGTTCGCCTGGCAGGAGGGTGGCGTGTTCCTGCGCCAGCACTCCGACGCCGACGCGGTGCCGTCCACCGCGCCACAAGCCTGGCGAGACAACGCGCCGTTCCCGACGACCGCGGTGATCGGGCTCGACGATGCCGCTGAGGAGCTCACCATGCTCTACGCCGACGCGCGCGGTGTGCACCGGGTGTACCGGATGACGTTTGCCGACGGCGTGTGGACGGTGTGGCGGGACGCTCCCGGGTTCAACCAGCGTTTCAGCGGCACGGTGAGCGCCGACGGCGACACCGTGGACGGGCGATGGGAGACGTCGAAGGACGGTGTGACCTGGAACCTCGACTTCGATCTGACCTACGTTCGCGAACGCTGAACGAGACCGTCGAAGCGGTCTCCGCCTGGTAGCACTCCTTTGCCATGGTGTTGGTTTCCAACCCACCTTTCGGCCCGCGGCAACATCCGGTCATGCCGCCGAGCGCGCGGTCGCGCCGACGATCGCGTTGCCGGTCCGGGTGGAGATCGGGTGCATGGGAGCGGCGTGCGGAGGATCGCCCGCTGGCGCGCTTAAACCGGTAGCCGGTATATCGCAAGGCGCCGAAGATGGCGGGCGTGACTGATCCGTTGACGATCGCGATCGTGGACTTCTACACCGAGCGGTACCGGGAGGACCAGCGCCTGCAGCCACAACCCCGGACTGGGCTTCACCCACGCCTACCTCCACCGGGTCGAGGAGCTGGTCGACGAGTGTCACGACGCGGGTCTCGACCAAGTCGTCGTCCACGGCATCGAAGGACCCGGCTGGACCGCGGCCGAGGCCGCCGCGGGAGCACCCACGGCGGAGGCGGTGTTCACCGGCGCGCTCAACCTCGCCCGCGTTTACAGCAGCGAACCGGCACTGATCGCCACCAGCACGCACCTGCTGGCCACCGGCGTCGTTGCCGCCAGATAGGTCGGGTGTGCCTAGCGGCGTTGCGCGACATCGCGGGTGTGTAGGGCGGCGCGGTCGGCGGCGGCCCGGCCGGAGTCCCAGCCCTCGCGGCTGTCGACCCGGCTGCCTCGGGCCCGCACCGTGTGGGGGAACACGCTGCGCATGGTCTCGCGAACATGCTCGTCGCGGGAGGCGAGCACCGGCAGCAGGTCAGCCGTGGCGGCGGTCCCGGTCTCGTCGATGGTGCGGGTGGCGTCGGCCAGGGCGGCCTCGGCGGCGCCGGCCAGCCGCTCGCCGATCCGCACGGCGAACGCGACCAGGAAGGACTGCCGGAACGCCCTCAGCCGCGCCCGGCCGGCCTTGCCGCCCGGCGGCTCGGTCTGTGCCATCGCCCGGTGCGCCTGCACCAGCAGCGAGGTGTGCAGCAGGTCGACCGCGTCGATGTCGGCGTCGAAGCCGAAGACGGTAGCGAACCCGAACTCCGGCGACCACACCGCGTGGCAGCGGTTGGCCCGGGCGACGGCGTCCAGCAGGGACGCCGTCTCGCCCTCGTACGGGTGGTCCACGCCGATCCGTCGCGCGAAGGGCACCACCGTCGCGTCGCCGGCCCGCGCGACCAGCAGCGCCTCGTCGAGGCTGTGCCGGGTGATGAGCTCCTGGGCCTTGGTGGTATACGTCTCCGCCTCCGCTGGGTACGGGGTCGACTCCGCCTTGGCCAGCAGGGCGCGCACCCGGTTCAGGAGCCGCGCGTCGATCCGCCGCCGCGTGCCCGACCCGCCGATGCCTGACCGGTCGCCGGACTGGGGCGTGGTCCCGGGCGGCGGGACGAGCACCTCGATCGGCGGGAGCTCGGACAGGATGGCGAGCAGGGTCAACACCACGTCGAGCACGGCAACCCGGTCGAACTTCCACTGGGCGGCGATCTCGTCGAGGTACGTGGCGGTGCTGGTCCACCAGACGTAGGAGCCGAGCTCGTCGGCCTGTGCCTGCCACCGCTCGTCGACGGCGGCCCGGGGGAACTGCCGCAGATGCGCGGCGACCGCGTCGGTCACGAGGCGGGCGTGCATCGTGTGGCCCCGTCGCGCGACGACCCGGTACAGCTCGACCGGCTGCCAGCCGCCCCGCCACAGTGCGGCGCACGCGTCGTGCAGGACCGCGGTCAGCACCGGGTCGACCTCGGCCGATGCCGCGACGGTCAGCGCATCCAGCCCCGATTCGTAGTCGACCGCACCGCCGAGCACCGCGCTGATTGTCTCCCGCACCGTTGTCACCCGGACAAGGGTACGGAGGCAGGTACGGCGGCCGTCGGATGACGTGATCACGTTGGCGGCCAGGCTCATGGTCGGTCGGGAGTTCCGACAGATCAGCCGACCAGTCCGGCGATGAGGTTGACGGAGCCCGCCACGATCACCACGCCGAACAGGTACGACAGGATGGCGTGGGAGAGCACGGTGCGCCGGATCCGGGGATCGCGGACGACCGTGTCGGACACCTGGTAGGTCATGCCGATCGTGAAGGCGACGTAGGCGAAGTCGCGGTAGTTGGGCCGCTCCTGCACGGCCGAGCCGCCGAAGCCGATGCCCGCGGCTGTCGATTGGAAGTGCAGGTGGGCGTAGCGCAGGGTGTAGACCGTGTTGACCACGGCCCATGACAGCATGACGGTCAGCATTGCGACGCCGATGAGTAGCACCCGTAGTGGGCCGCTCTGCCGCCCAGCAAGGCTGAGGGCGAAGCCGACACCCAGGAGGCTGGCGACGCTCGCCCCTACCACCAGCACTGTTGCGGAGCCGCGCGTCTCGTCCTCGCGCGTGGCGAGCCGCTCGGCATGCGCGCTGTCCGCTCGGATGATGATCGGCCAGATGATCATTAGGAAGGTGAGCGCGGCGGCGTCCCAGCCCCCGACCACGGCCAACTTCCAGGTCATGAACCACAGAAGCACCAGAGCGACGATCAGCCCGATGGAGGCCACGATGACGGCTCGCCGCAGGGCAGGGGCGTGCCAGCCCAGCGATCGGTGGTACAGCGTCTCTGGCGGGATGCCGGTCATCGTCCGAGTGTCTCCGATCGCATCGTGATGCGCGATCATCGCACCCCTGTGCGTCAACGAGTAGCCGCGTAGCGAGCGGTCAGCGGAGCGCCAGACGGCGTGCACATCTGCGATCGAGGTATGGGGGACAGCGTGGTCGCCAGCCGTCGCGGTATTCCACGGCTGGTCGGCTGCCGTGATGTAGTTTGACCTGTTCGTGCCAGCCGTCGGGGATGGGCTGGG